>NZ_JAEFCE010000010.1:0-107774 GCF_016406055.1 Vibrio sp. IB15 | reverse complement strand
AAATCTGCCGGCACTGCCTTCGATGGTTCGAATCCGTCTCCCTCCACCATATTCTCCTTAATTGGAAAATCGAAAAGCCAACTCATTGAGTTGGCTTTTTTCGTTTCTGCCGTTCCATATCTCTCAACGTAACTTCGCTTCTAAACATTAGAACACTGCAATACTGATCTTATAGCAAGGTAGTTGATACCCTTGAGTCTACCGATGAATCAATCACTCCAAACTTCTTTATGACGCTTACAAACCAAATAAGCTGCGCAGCCTAAGCAGTTTGTAGAAACCGGTTCTTCGCAATCATCCACTATTTTTTGTTTCTGCTGCTATGAAAGATCAGGCTCTAATATGGGTTCAAAAAACCTCGTCATATCAACTAACTCCTCGGTTTCATTTAGTTACGTAACTAATTAGAAATATTAAAAGTGAGTAACTTGCATTGAGGTTAGCCCACCTTATTCCCAATCCTTCCCTAACTAGAACTCTTCTAGACACTTGCAGACTCAAACGACCAGACACAAACGACCAGACACAAAAAAGCCCCTACAGATTTCTCTGCAGGGGCTTTCAATAATCAAAGTACTGGTTTGCTAACGTCTTCTGTTAGCCATGCCAGAGATTAACCTTGAATACCAACAATCAACCAAGGTGCGTTGTCGGTTGTTAGATCACGCTCTAAGTGCCAGATATCAGTGATGTCTTCTTCGATACCTTCCTCAGAATCACGGTAGCGACCGCTAAACTGTAGGCTTAGCTGTGCTTTGCTGCCGTCATGGTCTGCACGAACGATTTCAGCATCAACGTACATTACGTCTGTGTGCTGATCGCCGTCTAGCTTGCTACGCTCAGCTTTTAGGTCTTCGAAAAGGCTTGGAGACACGTACTCTTCAATCGTGCTTAGCTCGTTGTGGTTCCATGCACCTTGCAGTGTACGGTAGTGCTCACGAGAGCCGTTGATGAATGCCGCTTGATCAAAACCCGGTGGGTAGTTATGTGGAACATCGCTTTGCGCACCAAAACCAAAGCCACCAGCAGTGCCTTGTGATTGAGGTTGTGCTTGCTCGAAGTTATGAACATTTGGCTGTTGCGTTGGTTGTTCAAACTTATTTTGTCCCATACCGCCGAATGCTGGCTGTTGGCCTCGTGCATTCTGCTGATTCATCGAACCCTGCTTCGCGCCAAGCATGCCACGTAGGAACTTAAACGCTAGGAAAGCAATCAGACCCATAATCAGAATATCCATGAACTGGATACCTTCAAATGCGCCACCGAAGAATGCTGCTAGTAGACCACCTGCAAGTAAACCGCCTAGCAGACCGCCCATAAGGCCTTTCTTGCTAGAGTTAGCCGCTGTGTTCTTACCGGCTTGATCTTGTCGGATTGAATTCGTGTTCTGTTGTTGCTGTTTGGGTGCAGGAGCCGTTTTGAAACTCTTACCAAAAGACTTGCCACCACCAAACTTTTTCGCTTCCGCGATTGGTGTCACCGCGACTGATACCATCAGAATCGCGATTAGTGAGAAAAATCGTTTCATTATTATCCTTTATAGGTTTCTTTATCTTTCGACACCTTAATCATACTCGTTAACAAAGCACAATGAAATATTCACTGTGTTTACACATGTTTCATAATATTGCGGCGATTAGTTGATTACTAAACTAGCGAAGGGATTGACGGCACTCAGGGGCAGCATTAAAATATTGAACGATGTTCATTTACTAGAAACTACTCATGGCACGCAGAAACGACCACACTCGAGAACAATTGATCCAGCTGACTTTAAATACAGTGACAGACTTTTTAGAGCAGCACTCCTATCACGAGTTGAGCCTACGAAAAATCGCGAACATGATTGGTTATGTACCAAGTACCCTGGTAAATGTATTCGGTAACTACAATCTTTTGCTTCTTCATGTCGTAGCCAAAACGCTAGATGAACTCGCCGCTGAATCTGCAGCTGCCGTTGAACAATCAAGCAATGCGCAACAAGCGTTATTTAATCTTGCTTACTGCTACCATGACTTTGCGCAAAAGCACCCACACCGGTGGCAGCTTATCTTTGAGCACAACATGAACGGTGAAAACCTACCTGAATGGCAATCCAACCGTATCGATAAGATGACGGGCATGCTCGAGCAATTGTTAATCGCAATTGCACCTGAACATACGGAAAGCGAAGTTGTTAAAGCGAGCCGCGTATTATGGTCTGGCGTGCACGGAATTACACTTCTCAGTGTTGACGATAAGTTTTTCGCATCTGAGCCTATCGATGGTAAAGAGTTGATTAATAACCTAGTCTCAAACTACTTAACCAACTGGTAAGCATTCAAGGAAAGACAATGAACAACAGCAGCCAATCTTCGCTGTTAACGCAAAAAAGGTTCCTACCCTACTTTATTACCCAGTTTCTGGGAGCCTTTAACGACAACATCTTCAAAAATGTTCTATTGCTGTTTGTTGCTTTCGCAAGCGTAGACACACTACCTATCTCCAGCAACCTATTCATAAACTTGGCGGCTGGCTTATTTATTCTGCCCTTCTTCCTTTTCTCTGCTTTGGCTGGCGTACTGGCTGACAAATACGAAAAATCTTGGTTTATCCGTAAAGTGAAGCTGCTTGAAGTGGTGATAATGTCGCTGGGTGCGATTGGTTTTATCTACGAAAGCTACGGGATCTTACTTCTACTTCTGTTTCTAATGGGAACACAGAGTGCCTTCTTTGGACCAGTAAAATACGCCCTACTACCCCAGCAACTAGAAACTAAAGAACTCGTTTCAGGTAACGCTTTAGTTGAGACTGGTACATTCCTAGCCATTCTAATTGGTACTTTGGGTGCCGGTATTATTGCATCGGAAGAGAGCGCGAAGTTGGTTGCAGCAATTTGTATAGTGTCATTTGCTGTACTTGGCTATGTATCAAGCTGCTTTATTCCTGAAGCACCAAGCAATGCGCCAGATCTTAAAGTGAAATGGCAGCCAATCAAGCTAACCAAAGCAACACTCGCGATTGCCAAAAAAGACCGACCAACGTTCCAGGCTTTAATGTCTATCAGTTGGTTTTGGTTCCTTGGCGCGACCTACTTAACACAATTCCCAAACTTCACTAAGCTGCATTTGAATGGCACTGAGAGTTCGGTTGCCTTTTTGATGGCGCTATTCTCTGTAGGCATTGCCATTGGCTCTCTAGCCTGTGACAAGCTTTCAAATCACCGAATTGAGATCGGCATTGTGCCAATGGGCAGTTTAGGGATTTCAATCTTTGGTTTTTTGATGGCGACATCCATCCCTGAGTCTTTGCCCGAGTTTGGCTCTTTCCAGCAATTTGTGACTTACTCAGAGCTACGGCCGCTGTTTGCTTATCTACTGCTACTTGGTATCTCTGGTGGTATCTTTATTGTGCCGCTTTATTCACTGATGCAGCTACGCGCGAAACCAGACGAGCGTGCTCAAGTGATTGCAGGGCTAAATATCTACAACTCGCTGTTCATGGTGGGCAGCGCAGTGATGGGCATCATATGCTTAAGCGTGCTTGAATTATCCATTCCACAGCTGTTTGTACTACTGGCTCTGTTGAATACCTTCGTGATGCTTTACCTGTTCTATCAGGTACCCATTTACGCCTTCCGCTTCTTCACTTGGGTCGTCACTCACACCATGTACCGTGTTAAGCACAAGAATCTGCACAACCTACCTGAAAGCGGTGGAGCGTTGATTGTTTGTAACCACGTCAGCTATATGGATGCACTGCTACTCAGCGCGGTTTGCCCTCGCCTGATTCGTTTTGTCATGGAAGAAGACTATGCCAAGCTTCCGCCATTAAGACGCTTCTTGAAAAGAGCTGGAGTCATTCCTATCTCATCCACCAACCGCCGCTCGATTCGCAACGCTTTCAACGAGGTTGAACAAGCACTGCATGAAGGTCATATCGTGTGTATCTTCCCGGAAGGTAAACTCACCTCAGATGGCGAGGTTGCAGAATTCATGCGTGGTATGGAGCTGATTATCCGACGCTCTCCCGTACCAGTCATTCCAATGGCTCTCAAAGGGTTATGGGGCAGCTACTTCAGTCGCTATAAAGGCCGAGCATGCAAAGGGTTGCCAACTCGTTTCTGGACAAAGCTAGAGATCGAAACAGGTGAGCCAATTTCACCGGCCGATGCCTCTTGTGAAACTCTGCGTCAGGCCGTTGCTGATCTGCGTGGCTCTCAAAGATAATTAACATAAAATAAGTCCAAATGCCCCTCCTGAACAGACGTTTAGTTTTTCTTAACGTTTGTTCAATTCATTTAGACTTACTTATCATCAAGTTAAGCGTATAGTCTTCGCTACGCTGCCATAACCAGAAACGATAAAAACAATATAATGAAAATGAATAAGTCCATTCCATTTTATCTCGCTGCTCTATTTTGCTTAACCCCATGGGTAAGTTCACCTACCGCGCTGGTTGTCGGTTTTCTGCTTGCAAGCTTAGGCTTAGTGCCTGAAAACGTAGAGGTTGGCAAAATCACTAAAAAGCTACTGGCCTACTCAATTGTCGGCTTGGGCTTTGGCATTCAGTTTGAGAAAGCACTAGCGGTGACTGGAGACGGTATTGGTTTGATCATTACCACTATCATCGGCACATTGGTTATTGGCTGGTTCTTAGCAAAACGTATGGGGCTGGACCGTACTACCGGTTACCTGATTTCTTCTGGTACTGCCATTTGTGGTGGTAGTGCGATTGCAGCGGTCGCTCCAGCAATCAAAGCAGAAGACGAACAGATTGGTTTAGCATTGGCTACCGTCTTTGTATTGAACTCTGTAGCACTGTTCTTATTCCCGATGATTGGTCATGCGCTTGAATTGAGCCAACAAACGTTCGGTACCTGGGCAGCTATCGCGATTCACGATACTTCTTCAGTTGTTGGTGCAGCATCTGCATATGGTGAAGAAGCACTGACAACCGCGACCACACTTAAGCTCGCTCGTGCACTGTGGATCATCCCAATCGCGTTGGTCAGCGCAATGATCTTCAAGAGTGATCAAAAGAAGATTACCGTGCCTTACTTCATTTTCTTCTACTGCGCGGCTATCGCAGTCAGCGACTTATTGCCACAGTTTGAAGTGGTATACCAAGGCATCTTTGACGTGTCTAAGCGTGCATTAGTTGTGTGTCTATTCTTGATTGGCTGCGGTATCTCTGTAGAAAAACTGAAAGCGGCGGGACCAAAGCCATTGATGTTTGGTATTACGATGTGGGTGATGATCTCTATAGGTTCATTAACGTGGTTGACCCTCGCATAACCTCTAGGGAGTTAAATCTCTAACAAGATCACTAAGCTCGAAGATCGAAACAGGAAATAAAAAGGCAAAGCTCATATGGGCTTTGCCTTTATCGTTTTTGAAACCTTTTAACCAAATCACTATTCAAACAGGGGCTTATCACTCTTCTTGCTCTCTCTTTTCATTAAAACCAATACCACAACTAACACAAATGCAGTAAGTTCAGCTAGCGAACGCGTCAGCCCTGACGATGTGATGGCTTGGCCTATCTGCAGTAATACTGCAATGATGAGGGCAATTTTCATAATAAGACCTTATTCTATAATCCGTTATTTATATGGCTTATTATGATGGATGGTTATAAAGATAATAAATTCTGTTTTGAACTATCTAATTGCTAAATTAACTAACCTAGTTCAATTGCCCTTCTAACCACTTGATAAATGTCCTAACTTTAGGCCGCTTTTCGGTACCGAGCGGGCAGATAAGATCATACCCTTTATCTGTCTCCATGCTTGGGTAAGGCGTAATAAGCTCCCCCGTCTCAATGTATTGCTTCACAAAGTGATAGCGCCCCATCGCAACGCCAATATTGAACAAAGCACTCTTAACGCCCATATCTCGGTGACTCACACAATAAAACTGCTCGAACAGATTTACATCCAAGTTGTTGTGCTTAATCCAGCGCTGCCAAACGTCGGAGCCTAACACATGAATAAAATTAATCCTATGAAGCGAATCCAAACCATCATCAAAGATCTTGTGCTCTGCGGCATAACTCGGCGTACAAACCGGAATGTACTTTTCACCAAAAAGGCGTTGTCGGTGCATATCTTTAAGATCTTCCGCACCGTAATAGATCGCTATATCAAGGTGATTTTGGTGAAAGTCTTGTTCCTCTTGCGAGAAGATATTGAGATTAAATTTAGGGTATCTTTTTTTAAAGTCTGCGAGCCTAGGCAACAACCAGCTGTTAGCAAACGCTGGGCTAGTACCGATATTGATCTGCCCATAGAGATCGGTGTTGGTAATGTCTTCAATCTCACCAAAAATCGAGCTTAACGACTTAGACAAAGTTCGTTGAAAGCGCTGACCTTCTTCGGTCAACTCAAGCTTACGTGTGCCTCGCACAAACAAGTTAAAGCCAAGCTCACCTTCTAACACCTTAATACGATGACTCACCGCTCCTTGTGTTAAATGAAGCTTTTTAGCAACCAGCGTAAAGCTCATTTTCTCTGCTGCGACATTAAAGGTATGAAGATTTCTAAGTAAAGACTGATGGTTTGCCATAAGCACTCATGCATTAAAATTTTTAAATCATAGTACTACCCGTTTCGTTTGTTTGCATTAAGAAATAAGTTTCTAATAGCCGCAGTTACTTAAAATACTGCATTGAACAATATTTGGTTGCAAATAGTGGTGAGCAGAAACATTAAAAAATTAATTTAAAAACTTAGGGGCACGTATGAATATACTTGGGTATATGCAAAAAGTAGGTAAGGCATTGATGGTTCCCGTAGCCACACTGCCAGCTGCCGCAATCCTCATGGGTATTGGCTACTGGTTGGATCCTGTTGGATGGGGTTCGGAAAGTATTTTGGCCGCATTCTTGATCAAATCTGGCGGTGCAATCATTGATAACATGGCAGTTCTCTTTGCTGTCGGTGTCGCATTTGGCTTAAGCCGAGACAAAAATGGCTCCGCGGCGCTATCTGGTTTCGTGATGTTCCTTGTCGTCACCACATTGCTAAACCCAGACTCAGTCGCACAGTTGCTTAATGTTGAGGCAAGTGAAGTGCCAGCGGCTTTTGGAAAAATCAGTAACCAGTTTGTCGGTATCATCGTGGGTATCATCTCAGCTGAGATCTAAACCGCTACTCGACCGTTGAGCTGCCTCAGGCTCTCGCATTCTTCAGCGGTAAACGCTTAGTTCCTATCCTGACTTCGGTTGCAGGTATGGCGCTTTCATTTGCTCTTCTCTACATCTGGCCTGCAGTTTACGACGCACTTATCGTGCTAGGCATCAAGCTAGAGAGCATGGGCGCAGTCGGTGCGGGTCTATTTGGTTTCTTCAACCGCTTGTTCCTATCCGTAGGTATGCACCACGCACTTTACCCAGTGTTCTGGTTCGACGTTGTTGGTATTAACGACATTCCAAACTTCTTGGGCGGCGCGCAATCTATTGCTAACGGCACTGGTATCCCTGGTAAAACGGGTATGTACCAAGCGGGCTTTTTCCCAATCATGATGTTTGGTCTACCGGCAGCAGCATTGGCGATGTACCACTGCTCTGATGCGAAAAATAAGAACCAAGTATTCGCTATCATGCTTGCTGCGGCTATGGCTTCATTCTTCACAGGTATCACAGAGCCGCTAGAGTTCAGCTTCATGTTCCTTGCTCCGGTACTGTTCCTACTGCACGCTGTGCTAACAGGTCTATCACTTTACATTGCGGCAAGCATGGAGTGGATGGCAGGCTTCGGATTCTCAGCAGGATTTGTTGACCTGGTACTGTCTAGCCAAAACCCACTAGCTGTGAACTGGTACATGCTATTGGTGCAAGGTGTTGTGTTCTTCGCGCTATACTACTGCATCTTCCGCTTCGCTATCATCAAATTCAACCTACGTACTCCAGGTCGTGGTGAAGAGATGGAAGCTGAAGGCGAGACTGCTTCTCCAGAAGCACTCGTGAACCTAACTAACAACTACATTGAAGCGATTGGCGGTGTGGACAACATCCTAGAAGTTGATAACTGCATCACTCGCCTACGCCTAACGGTAAAAGACTCTTCAATCGCCGACAGTGACAAACTGAAGAAACTAGGAGCAGCAGGTGTGGTTCCGGTGGGTAAAGGTGGACTGCAAGTTATCATTGGCTTAGGAAAAGTGGATAAGGTCGCAGAACAAATGAAAAAGGCCCTCGCTTAACGCGGCACCTTTAATGACAAGATAAGATAGTAAGAATTTGTGATGGCTTCACCACCATCACAACCCCCTGAAGCGCAATTACGACTAGTCACCGTGTATTGCGCTTCGTTTTATTTAGAATGAAGCTCTTGTAACCACTGCGCCAACCCTGCTCTAGATACCTTGATACCTAATTGTTCTTGCTCTGGCATACGGTAGTAGTCGATAGGGAACTTAAATCGCTCCAGACTTCCTTGTAGCTGTTCGGCAAACCACACTTTGGTTGGCATTTCATCACAGTCAATAATCGCAACGGGTCTAAAGCCAAATTCACTGTCTTCAACGGGTATGATAAAAGCTTGCTTAACCTCAGGCAGCTGACTAAGTGCTCTCTCAATTTCTTCACAGTGAATATTCTCACCGCCAGAAATAAACTGATTATCGGCTCTGCCAATAATCGACACTTGCTCACCATCCCATTGCCCAAGATCTTTACTATCAAACCAGCCATTCTCATCCATTAATGGGGTTAAAGTACCTTGATAGTAGTAACCAGAAGCGAGGGTATTGCCTCCAATATAGATACGTTGGTTTTCAATTTTCAATTGACGATGATTCAGCAAAAAACCGGCAGTGCTGCTCGCATCAACAGGCTTTGCAGTCACCGTTGAGGCCGCTTCCGTCATGCCATAACCAAGCCAAGTCTCAATCCCCATTTGCTGAGCTTCAAGACCAAGCGCTTCTGGAATATGGCTCCCACCTAACAGCACATGAGTTAAAGTAAGTGCTTGCTTACTCTTTGATATCCTATGTAACTGAGTAGCGACCAACGAAGCATGACTACAGCCCTTGATATCGGATTCAAGCTGACCAATGCCCATTTTTATACAGCCACCAGCAACGAGCCAACGATGAACAATCGCCAGCCCCGACACATGGTACATAGGTAAACTCAGTAGCCAAGTATCACTGCCTTTAAATTGGAAGGCATCCAGTAATCCGGAAGCTGAATATAGGTGCTGCTCAAGTGTGTGAGCCACCGCTTTAGGGTTTCCGGTAGAACCTGAAGTAAATACGATACTCGCGAGGTTTTGAGGACTGAAACAGGAAAGTTCTAACGTTGCTGCTAGTTTGTCATCAACATTCAGTTTTTTATCAACATTCAAATCACTCAAACAAGGCAATGTAAGTAACGGAGTGTTTGGTTCAGCAAGGTTTGATTGATTTAAACCACTGCTCTCTAGCAACCATAAATAACGTCTAGCCGACGGCTTATAAAGCGATTCAAGCTTTTGCGTTAAGCGAGCTGAAGGTTGAGGCATGGTGAATGCGCAAAGCACGCCTAGGTTCAGTGCCGCTAGATAAACGGGGATCACTTCGACTTGGTTCTTACCAACAATGGTCAACACATCGCCTTCCGAGAGGCCCTGTTCAGATAACTGTTGTTGGTAATCACTCACTAACGCCACAACTTGCAGCCAAGTATAAGCGCAGTTTGGAGTAACGAATGCTGCTTGATGTGGGTTCTGCTGCGCCCACTGTACCCAGAGCGGGTGATGGTTAGATTGTGGGCGCATCATAAGATAACCAAGTTAAAGATTGAAAACTGATTGAGCCAACCGAACAATCGGGCTATGAAGACCAAATCAGCTGCTGCTGTTCAAGAGTCGCAACAGGAAGTTGGCAACCTGGCCATGGCACTTCAAGCTGTTGTTGATACAAACCAATCGTATCAAGCCCCGGCACTTCATTAGGCAAGTACTGCTGTGCCAATCGCGCAATCTGAGTTAAGCCAAGGCTCGACTCAATACTTGAGCTTAGAACAGGCTTAATACCAAGTTGCTGTGCACGCTCAATAATTGCCACACAACGCTCTACCGAGCCGATTAAGGTTGGTTTAATTACCACAGCCTTAACGCCAGTTAAATCACTTAAATCAAACTCAGGATTGCGCACCGCCTCTTGCAGTGTTTCGTCCCAAGCAATTGCTACGCCATGGTCGATGGCAAAGGCCAAGCTATCTTCTGGCTTTTGGCAAGGCTCTTCAATAAAGCTAATGCGCTGACGAAGTGACGGCGAAATGTATTTAATGAACTGCTTCGCTTTTTCAGGCTTCCACGCTCGGTTAGCATCAAGCCTTAGCGTTAAATCAGGAATCGACTCTAGGAATAAGCTAACTAGCATGCCATCACGGATCGCTTCGTAAAGGCCAACTTTGACTTTAGCGACCTTCTCACCTTCCATCTCATTAAGCACTGGGATCAGTTCATCTGGATCACCGGTACATAGAGGCGCAGCTTGGTAGTTGCCTTCCGCATTGAGATCGCCTCGAAGCTCCATCAACGCCATCGAAAAACCAAACGCCACTGACGGATAAAGCTCATCGAATGGGGTGTTAGGTTTGTTATGACTCCAAAGCTCTAGCTCGTTTTGCAATTGAATACCGGCTTGATCGGCATCTTCTTGGCTAAAGCCCGGTAAAGGTGCGACTTCGCCAAAACCAGACTTACCATCACACTCAAGATGGATAATGTAGCCAACACGTTCGTTCAACTTATTATCACGCAGCACCACGCCACTATCCATAGGTAATTGATAACGATACAGTTTAGCGTGACGCTGGGAATTCATTGAATTCATAAGGTTTCCTAAAAAACGGGAGCATTAAAACAAAACGAGCCGCTATTTAGCGACTCATTCTGAAGAGGATAAAACTATGGGTTACGCGGGAATTTGTCGAAATCAGGTCGACGTTTATCGTTAAACGCATTGCGGCCTTCTTGGCCTTCCTCTGTCATGTAGAACATCATGGTTGCATTGCCTGCTAGCTCTTGCAGACCTGCTTGGCCATCACAGTCAGCATTCAACGCTGCTTTTAGACAACGTAGCGCCATTGGGCTGTGTTGCAGAACTTCACGACACCAACGAACGGTTTCTTTTTCTAGATCAGCGACAGGCACAACCGTGTTCACCAAGCCCATATCCAATGCTTCTTGAGCATCGTAGAAACGGCACAGGAACCAGATTTCACGCGCTTTCTTCTGACCAACGATACGAGCCATATAAGAAGCACCCCAACCGCCGTCGAACGAACCTACTTTAGGACCAGTCTGACCAAATTGAGCGTTGTCTGCTGCAATAGTAAGGTCAGCCATCATATGAAGCACGTGACCACCACCTACAGCCCAGCCAGATACCGCTGCGATTACTGGTTTAGGACAAGTACGGATTTGGCGTTGGAAATCAAGCACGTTTAGGTGGTGTGTACCTGAATCATCTTGATAGCCGCCGTAGTCACCACGAATACTTTGGTCACCACCAGAACAGAACGCCTTCTCACCAAGACCCGTCAAAATGATTACGCCAACTTTCTCGTCATAACGAGCATCGGCCAGTGCATTGATCATCTCTTTTACGGTTTGTGGACGAAACGCATTGTGCACTTGAGGGCGAGCAATCGTGATTTTCGCAATACCGTCATCAGACTTGTGGTATTGAATATCTTCATATTGACTGCTTTCATCGCGCCAGTTAACGGCTGCGTAAAGTTCTTCTTCTGTGATGCCTACTGTTTTAGCCATGGTGATTCCCATTGTTCTATTAGAGAGCGCGACTAGCGTAGAGTCGCGATGGTGTTGCTCTGCTTTCTATAGCGCTTGATACGAGAGACTCGCTCAGTCAGTTCATCAACGACTAGCGATACATTGGATAATCAAGTTTGAAAACATTTCTGGTTGTTCAAAATGAACATTATGACCAGCGTAATCAACCTGACTATATTCAAAGCCACTATTCTCAGCTAGCTCCATGAATTTACGATCTTTTTCACCACACACATAATGCAATTGATGCTCATGAGATTTTAATGTGGCACGTAAATCCGGTTGCTTAGCTAACGAAGTAGATAACAACATATTTGCTACGGATACTCCAAGGTTACCACTACGCTTTATGACCAAAGTTTGTCTTTGCTCATGATTTAGTGAAGAAAAGACGCTTTGTTGATACCAATCGTCTAAAACATCTTCAATCGACTGCTGCGCGAAGCGAACGGCCCATTGCGTATCATGTACTAACCTTTGTGCTCTTTCTTCATCACACTCCAAGCCAAAGTTGCCACCTTCGATGATGACTTTCTCTAGGTTAAGAGTTTCAAAGCAAGGGCTTGTCACCCCATACATTGCAAGTCTTCCCCCCATAGAATACCCAATCACCACGATAGGATAATCGGCAGGAAGATCGTTCGCTGCCAATTGATAAGTGATGCACTGAACTATCTTGGTACAGCAATGATCAAAGCCTACAGGGTCGATAAAGCGGCTTTGTCCGTGTCCGGGCAAATCTATGCAAAGACGAGGAAAATCTTCGAGGAAGGGGTGGCATGCACTCCAATCATCCCCGCTTCCGAGTAAACCATGTAAAAAAACAAGCAAAGGTTTGTCAGAAGGTACTTGTGCAGCTGGGTAGTAATTGGAGTAAAGCATGTAAAGTCCTTAGGCTAATGCCTCGGTGAGCATTGAGCTGAATTGCTTCAGCAAAGTAGACGCTTGTTCGGGAGGCGTCTTAACTTCCACGAGCAAAGTACCTTGACCTTGTTCGAAATGTTTTTCGATGAGCGTTTGATAACAGTTAAGGGTTTCAGGGGCAGCATAATCGAGCTTGAATTGTGCGGCGGCATGCTCAAAGCTGAAACCATGAGGCATCTGATAAAGTGACTGTTTTTGTTGCTCAGGTACCGGCAACAAATCAAAAATCGCCCCACCATCGTTATTAGTAACCACAATAACCATTGGCGTTGTATTATGAGTGAGTAGCGCCAGCGAATTGAGGTCATACAACAAAGAGGTGTCGCCAATCAGCATCATCAAAGGATTCTGGTTAGCTTTTATCACGCCCGCAGCCGTTGCCACCAAGCCATCAATGCCCGACGCACCTCGGTTGCTGTACACTTGAGTCGCAGATATTGATGACAACATATCCACCAGCCTTACCATCAAGCTATTTCCCACAAATAACCCTCTGCCTTTAAGTCTAGACGACAAGTCAACGGCGACGCTCAACTCTGTAAGTTGATCATTATTAGAGATTTGTGCCAATGCCAACTGTTGAACTGTGTTCGCGACTTCCGCCAAAGGTGCCGCCCAACCAGCATGTTCTCCCAACAGCGTCGGTAGATGCTGCTCTGATAACCAATATTCGATATCAGCGACGATGTGAGTTTGAGACAGATGATCTTGATTAATACGATGCGCATCTGGTGAAACAACGATGTACTGCGATGAACAAAATGTAGCAGCTTGCCCTTTTACCCAGTGGTTAAGACGCTTAGAAACGATGCGCTCACCAAACTGGATAATAAAGTCACACTGGCTAAGCTGTGCTTTGGCTGTGTCACTTTGCAACCATAAATCATAGTGCTTCCAGTCACTGCTGACACCCGATTGAGGGTCACAGAGAACTGGCCAGCCCAAAGCTGACGCAAACTGCTTGGCTTTAATTGCAGCTTCATTCTCGATAGAACCAATAATCACCGCGCCTTTACGAGCGACATAATCACTTGCTGAAACAGGCTGAGCGTTTAAATGGCTCGGTAAATAAGTGTTCGAGTAAAGGCTGGTTGAAGCTCTCCAAGCTGCCACGCTCTTTGTATAATCCGCATACATCTCAGCGCTATTAGCGGAATAAAGAGGTTCTGGGAACGGACAGTTGATATGAATAGCCCCACCGACGCTGCGCTGTTTCGCCAGTGCGTTATCAACCGACGTCAAAAGCCAATTCAAAGAAACTTGTGTCGTTGGGCTTGGAAGGTTTAGTGCCGTTTCAACGTGAGACGAAAAGATACCCTGCTGCTGAATCGCTTGGTTAGCACCACAGTCGACTAAATCAATCGGTCGATCAGAGGTAAGCAAGATTAGCTTTTCTCGCGTTAATCCAGATTCAGCGGTCGCTGGTAGAAGGTTAGCTACGGCAGTTCCAGACGTAACAATCACCGCAACTGGCTTGTTGCTCGCTTTAGCTAAGCCTAAAGCCAGGAAGCCAAGCCCACGCTCATCAAAATGCGTGTGTAAGGTTAGCTTAGAGTTAGCTTCGGCTTCGAGTGTTAATGGTGTTGAACGAGAGCCTGGAGCGATGCAAACATGTTCAACACCGCTGCGGACAAGCTCTTCAAGTAATGTGTTACACCAAACTCTGTTTAATACAGCTTGGTCGTGACTCATGATGCCACACCCAATGGTGGGTGATCAGAGATTAGGCTAAGCAAGGTCGACATCTTCTTATTCAGTTCTTGCCACTCATTTTCAGCTACCGATCCAGGCACGATCCCAGCACCTGCAAATAGCTGTACTTGATCGTTTACAACCAATGCACTTCGAATCGCCACACAGAATTCCGCTCGTTGATGACTGATGTAACCGACAGAGCCGGCATACCAGCCTCTAGCAAACGGTTCGTGTTCAAGAATGAAGTCCATTGCTTCTTTACGCGGTAGTCCTGCTACTGCTGCTGTAGGTTGTAAAGCGGCAAGCAACTGAACGCCATTAACGCCGTTATTAAGCTGCGCGTGAATATTGCGTTTTAGGTGCTGCACCTTACGCAGACGAACCAGACGCGCTTCTTTCTCTACGTGTACGGATTGTGAATGAGGCGTTAGACGCTCAATGATATCGTCGACCACATATTGGTTCTCATTGAGGTTTTTAGTGTCTTGAGAAAGCCAATTGGCTAGCTCCATATCCTCGGTCGCGTTTTCACCACGACCAATGGTGCCAGCGAGCGCTTCGGTATCAAGCTCGGTGCCATGACGGCTGTATAAGCGCTCTGGCGTCGAACCAATGAAACTGTGTTTCGAATCCAGTACCAACATAAAGTGAAAACTATGGTGGTTTTGCAGGTAACTAGCCTTAAGGAATTGAGCCGCACAAATAGGTGCATCAAGTTGTAGCGTGGTTTTTCGCGCTAAAACCACTTTCTTGTACTCTTCGTCGCTAATGCCTTTCAGTACTTTCTCAACCAACCCGCCCCACTGTTCTCTTTCTGGAACGTGGTTTATCTGTTCAATATGGGCAGACAAAGGCGCCAATATCGCGGCTTCTACGGATAGCTTATTCAAAGCATTAATAGAAACAACACGATCAGGGGACAAGTTAACCGCCAGCGACCAAGTGTCGTCAAAGCGGATCAATTCAATCTGAGGTAGAAAGAAGAAAGATTCCATGCAGCGGCGATTTTTTTCAGTGTGGCCGTCAAATGAACGTCCACCCCAGATTCGTTGGTCTTCACCTAGAATCGCATACGCGGGTGCTGGATCTGAAAATGTGTGTAACTGGCCAAGCGCAACCACCTCTTCACGAGTGTCGCGTGACTGCCAGTAGAACTTAGGAAAAAGCGGTTGAGCATGAAGCCATTCGATAAATGCAAACGATGGTTTTTGCGTGAGAACTTCAACACAACGAACTTCGCTTGCTTGGGCATTTTGTACTCGCTCAATCAAAGCGGAGATAGTTTGCTGGAAATGTGACAAATCGACCTCGTTCACATCTAAATTCTTATTATATTAGTTTGATACTTTATGGGTAGCACCCACTTAGATCAAGAATGTCCGATATCTTTTCAACATCCCTGTGACTTTAAGCGAGCCCCTCTATCATTTTAGACAATAACCATAAAAGCGATGAATTAAAACTTAGAAAAGGGTGACAACAAAAAGACCAAACGTGACACTGAAATGCGACATTCATCAGATTTTTATTCTATCAAACGTCATTTTGCGGTACTTTAATAAAGTATTTAAATTAATTTCAGGAAATCGGCAATGCAAAATATCGGGATGTCGTCAAAACTCAACAGCGTATGCTACGAAATCAGGGGGCCTGTACTCAAACATGCTAAGCGCATGGAAGAAGAAGGGCATAAAATACTAAAGCTTAATATTGGTAATCCCGCCCCATTTGGTTTTGACGCCCCTGATGAAATCCTTGTTGACGTAATCCGTAACCTGCCGACATCTCAAGGTTACTGCGACTCAAAAGGTATCTATTCAGCCCGTAAAGCGGTTGTTCAACACTACCAGAAAAAAGGCCTACGTAATCTTGACGTAGAAGACGTTTACATTGGTAACGGTGCTTCAGAGCTTATCGTTATGTCTATGCAAGCGCTACTGGATAATGGTGATGAAATCTTAGTTCCCGCTCCAGACTACCCACTATGGACAGCGTCTGTTGCACTTTCTGGTGGTACTCCGGTTCACTACATGTGTGATGAAGATGCAGACTGGTACCCAGATCTGGATGATATGCGCGCAAAGATCTCACCGAAGACTCGCGGCATCGTTCTTATCAACCCGAACAACCCTACAGGTGCGGTTTACAGCCGTGATTTCCTACTGCAAGTTGTCGAGATTGCACGTGAACACGGCCTAATCATCTTCGCTGATGAGATTTACGACAAAGTCCTTTACGACGGTGCTGTACATACCTCTGTTGCAACGTTAGCTGAAGACGTACTGATGGTAACGTTCAACGGCCTATCTAAAGCTTACCGTGTTTGTGGTTTCCGTGGTGGTTGGATGTTCTTGACCGGCCCTAAACACTTAGCCAAAGGTTATGTTGAAGGTTTAGAAATGCTTGCATCTATGCGTTTGTGTGCCAACGTACCAATGCAGCACGCTATCCAAACGGCATTGGGTGGCTATCAGAGTATCAATGAACTGATTCTGCCAGGCGGCCGTCTGCTTGAGCAACGTGACCGAGCATGGGAACTGATTAACAAGATCCCTGGCGTATCTTGTGTGAAGCCAAAGGGCGCGATGTACCTGTTCCCGAAGATCGACACCGAGATGTACAACATTAAAGACGATCAGAAGTTCGTACTCGATTTCCTTAAGCAAGAAAAAGTACTGTTAGTACAAGGCACTGGCTTCAACTGGCCTAAGCCTGACCACTTCCGTATTGTGACTTTGCCACATATTGAAGACCTTGAAGTGGCAATTGGTCGCCTAGAGCGCTTCTTGCAGACTTACAATCAAGACGACCTCATCGAAGGTTAATGAGCACAAGAAAGATGGCTACAATTTGCTGTTTTAAAAGACTTTAACTTGTATTCATTCACTTCTATGCTTAAAAGGCTCCAGTTTAGGAGCCTTTTTTGTATCCGCTGTCTCGTGCAGTTTGTGGCAAACAAAAAGTACGAGTGGAGCACTCTCTAGATAGGACATTTATGAAACAGAGCCATTTCTTCGCCCATCTCGCACGCATGAAGCTTATCCAACGCTGGCCTCTGATGCGCTCCGTCTCAAGCGAGAACATTTCAGAACACAGCCTACAGGTCGCTTTCGTCGCCCATGCCTTGGCGCTTATCAAAAACAAAAAGTTTGATAGCAAACTCAACCCAGAACACATTGCCCTAATCGGGATGTACCATGACACCAGTGAAGTACTGACTGGGGATCTGCCTACACCCGTCAAATACTACAACCCAGATATCGCTCAAGAGTATAAGAAGATAGAAGCAGCTGCAGAGCAAAGGCTACTTTCGATGCTGCCAGAAGAGTTTCAAGATGATTTCGCCCCCTTCTTAATATCCGGCACTGCCAGTAAAGAAGAGCAGAACATCGTAAAACAAGCCGATACTATCTGTGCGTATCTAAAATGTTTAGAAGAGCTCAGCGCTGGCAACCATGAGTATGAGCAAGCCAAACGTCGGCTAGAAGAAACTCTCGCACAGCGAAAAAGCCCGGAAATGGACTACTTTCTCACCACCTTTGCCCCAAGCTTTGAATTATCACTAGACGAGATAAGCTAGCCAGGTATAAGTTGCTTGTAATTAAATAAAATCAATTTGATAGGTGATATTTTGAATTCTCAACTCGAATCCTCTTTTGTACTCGAACAAGAGTGGCAACATCGAAATGACGATGAACACAAAATAAGACGTGATGATCACCGCAGCCCCTATCAGCGAGACCGAGCACGCGTACTGCACTCTGCCGCTTTCCGTCGCCTACAAGCTAAAACTCAAGTGCACGGCACCACGGTTAATGACTTTCACCGCACGCGCTTAACTCATTCGCTAGAAGCAGCGCAGCTTGGCACTGGTATTGTCGCGCAGCTCAAGAAAAAGCAACCTGAGTTTCGAGACCTTCTGCCTTCAGATAGCCTAATTGATTCTTTATGTTTGGCTCACGATATCGGCCACCCGCCATACGGGCATGGCGGTGAAGTTGCACTCAACTATATGATGCGCGGACACGGCGGCTTTGAAGGCAATGCGCAAACCTTTCGCATTGTCACCCAGCTAGAACCTTACACAGAGCACCACGGGATGAACCTGTCTCGACGTACCCTGTTAGGGCTAATCAAGTACCCTTCACTACTCAGTGAAGTGAAGGCAAAAGAACAACCTGAACCCGTTAAGCACCAGCGACAACTTCGTGCCAAAGACTGGATGCCAGCGAAAGGTATCTACGATCATGACGAAGAGTTATTCAACTGGGTACTTGAACCACTCTCAGCGAACGACCAACAGCTTCTCAAACAGAAAAGAAAGTCGCACACAGAGCCACTAGAGCATAACAAGACTAAGTATAAGTCACTCGACTGTTCCATCATGGAGCTTGCCGATGACATCGCTTATGGCGTGCATGATCTGGAAGATGCGATTGTGCTTGGTTCAGTGACTAAAGCGCAGTGGGTTGAATCTGCTTATCCGCAGTTAAAAGAGATGGCTGATCCATGGATTTGTGAACATCTAGATTCCATCACAGAGATGTTATTCTCTGGCGAGCAGTACCGCAGAAAAGATGCCATTGGTGGGATTGTTAACGCGCTGCTGACGAGTATCTCGATTAAGCCTGTTGATGAAAGTTTTGAGAACGCACTGCTTGCCTACAATGCCGTATTGGAGCCAAGCATGGATGCTACCCTCGACAAGCTGAAACACTTCGTCAGCGAATTCGTGATTCAAGTGCCGCAGGTTCAAGTTATTGAGTACAAAGGTCAGCAGATCATCATGGATATGTTTGAAGCCTTCAGCGCCGATCCTGAACGCCTGTTGCCACTGCCCATCAAGAAGCAATGGCTACAACATCAAGATGCATCCAGAAAGATGCGCGTGATCGCCGATTACATCTCATCAATGACCGATGACCTGGCTCAGAAGATGCACCAACAGTTGTTTTCAGCACATACAGAGTTCTAGACTTACTCGCAATACTTAGATAAGTATTAGTGAGATTACGCTAAGTAGTTTTTCTCAAATACGCCCGGCGGCATTTGATTGATTTGAAACTGAATCATTTGGTCAAATGCCGTTAGCAACGGACTGAAATCTCGGCCATCTTCTAACAAGCTCAGTAAATGGTACCCAGCTTCTACAGTCGACAAGCTATTTTCACTTGGCGCTTTACGGATTCGGTAATTACCCTTGAGATCTTTTGGTAAGTGGACCGTGTTCAACGCATGCAAGTTACTCGACACTTGCCACATCTTGAATGCTTTCTTCCACGTCCCATCCAATAAAATCACACGTAGCTTTTTATTAGGGCGTGTTACAGATTCAACTGGCGCAGAGTGTTCACTCGGGTACAAAATCACGTGCTGATATTGCGTATCAGCCAGCATGTCATTCAGTTGTTCATTGTCTGAAAGATCTTCACCGACGATCGTCACACTGTTTTTTAAAGATAACGAGAGGATACGCGCGGTTCCCATCGGACGATGCTCTTCTGATGGGTGCTGAAGAATGATAAGCTCAACGTTCGACTCTAGTGGTGTAACCCAATGACAAATACAAGCTTTCAACGCCTTGCTGCATTGGGGGCAATAACGAGACATGGATGTAATGTGTACCCTGTTTTAATTTTCACTTCACTTTTATGCGTCATATTCAAACTAGAGCCAGTGCAGGCTTGGGTCGTTTGGGATAAAAGTGCGATTGTCGATGGACAATGGTGGCGGATCCTAACAGGAAACTTTTCACATACCAACTACTCACACTTGCTAATGAATCTAGCAGGCTTGTGGATCATCAGTTATCTGTTTCAACCCACGCGAAAACAACTGATCTCTGCGTTAGCTATGATCAGTTTAATCACTGGATTGGCTTTGTTGCTTTCAAGCATTCAGATTTATGTAGGCTTATCAGGAACACTGCATGGATTGTTTGGCTTATTCGCGCTCAGAGAGGCTTTAAACGGCAGGAAATCTAGTTGGCTGTTGGTATCAGGATTAGTCGCTAAAATCGCTTGGGAGCAATTTGTAGGCCCTTCCAGCACGACTGGTGAGCTAATTAACGCGAGAGTGGCTATTGAAGCCCACCTAGCAGGTGCACTGGCAGGCGGCTTCCTAGCTATCATTTCATTGGTATTGAGCAAAAAAACGAACTAAAGCTGTATTCTTTCGCGATTCTTCTCAACCGTTGCTTCACCAATCCCTTTGACACTCACCAAATCGTCAGCGGTAGCAAATGCACCGTTCTCAGTTCTATAGTCGACAATATCTTTGGCTTTCTTATCACCCACACCTACCAGTAACGCTGATAGCTCTTCTGCGGTCGCGGTATTAATGTTTACCGTAACCTCAATGCCATCATAAAGCTCAGCCTTAGTTGGGCTGTCTGCGAGTGCTGTAGGGCTTAAAAACATCAGAAGTGAAAGAAGTAGTGTTGAATATAGAGTGCGCATAATCCATTCCTTTGTGAAAAAAGGTAACTTATGCGTTTACAGCAAGAGATAACATGAGCGCCAGATAAAAATAAAGCGGGTCACCTAAGTGACCCGCTTTGTTATACATCTTATTTTCATCAGCTTGCTTGTTGGCTCACAAATATGAGTTGTGGCTAACTAGCAAGACAATTGATGATTACTGACCTTGACCTACTACGTAGTATTCAACGTCTGCGTTTTTGCGTAGTACGTTTAATACGTTAGTCAGATCTTGCTGGTTACCAACACGCTCCAACTGAGCACCAATTTGAGTGCTGTATGCAGGGTTAATTTCAGCCGTTACTTTAGACAGCTCTACAACAACGATGTTGCCGTTTTGGTCTTTAGACTGGCCGAATACCACTTTGCCTTCTTCTGGCTTCGCTAGAGCAAATACAGAAGCCGCTAGTGGAGAGTTACGGTCAATCGTCTCAAGCTCTGTGAACTCAAGGTTGTTGTCCGCTAGTACTGCTTCGTTACCAGCTTTAAGATCGTTAACTAGAGAAACACCTAGCTCAACAGCTTGCTCTTCCGCTTTTACAGCAGATAGCGCAGCCACAACTTGATCTTTCACTTCTTCAAGAGGAAGAACCGTCTCGTCACGAGTCTCTTCAACACGTACAACAATGACGTGCTCAGGAGCCACTTCGATAACTTCAGAGTTTAGGCCATCTTCTTTCACTTCAGGGCTCAAGATAGCTTGCATAACTGCAGGCGTCATCAGAACTTCTGGAGCATCAGCTTGAGAGATGAAATCAGTTGTTGTGATCTTAGCATTGATAGCTTCTGCAGAATCGTCTAGCGAGTCTGGGAATTCAAACGCTACTTTTTCTAGCTCAGTTTGCATTTCGTAGAACTGGTCTACTGCGTGTTGGTCTAGAAGTTCTTGCTTAATCTCTGCCGCTACTTCTGCGTATGGCTGAGATTCAGGCGCTTTTAGTTCGTCTAGCTTGATGATGTGGTAACCGAAGTCAGACTTAACTAGGCCAGTTGTATCACCAACATTCTGAAGAGCGAAAGCTGCGTCTTCGAAAGCTGGGTCCATCACATCACGCTCGATCCAACCTAAGTCACCGCCAACATCTGCACTGCCGAAGTCGTCAGATTTCTCTTCTGCTAACGTAGCAAAGTCAGCGCCTGCATTTAGCTCGTCTAGGATTGACTGAGCTTTTGCTTCGTCGTCGCCTTCAACAAGAATGTGGCTCACTTTACGTTGCTCTGCCGTTGAGTACTTGTCTAAGTGTTCTTGGTAGTATTTTTGTGCTTCTTCGTCGCTCACTTCTAGCTGTGACTTAAGTGCTTCAGCAGAAAGTTCAATGTAAGACACTTTAGCTTGCTCTGGACGAGTGTACGCTAGAGGGTTTTCAGTGTAGTACTGTTCGATCTGCTCATCAGTTAGCTCAACGTCTTTCGCAAGGTCAGCAACAGAAAGAGTCACTGTGCGAATGTCACGAGTTTGAGCGATTAGCTTGCTTTGTGTGTCGATTTCGCCTTTAAGAACAAATTCACTGCCTTGAAGTGCTGTCACAAGCTGGTTGCGCATTAGGTCACGACGCATGTATTCAGCGAAGCTTTCTGCGCTGAAACCTGCACGGCGTAGTGCTGCTTGGTAAACTTCTTGGTCGAATTGACCCGCAGTTTGGAACTGAGGCATTTCTAGAATCATTGTACGGATTTGAGAATCACTGATTCGTAGGCCTAGAGACTCTGCTTGCTGCTCAAGTAGAACGTCGTTGATCATGCGATCAAGTACTGATTTACGGAAAGACTCTACGTACGCAGGGTCTGCAAGCATTTGAGCGAAGTAATCGCCAAGTTGAGATTGCATGCGATTACGTTCGTTTTGGTAAGCTTGTTCGAACTCACCACGACCGATTTCTGTATTGCCAACTTTAGCTGCTGCGTTGTTACCGCCACCGGTGATGTAGCTGCCTACACCTGCGAATACGAATGACAGGATAATCAACCCAAGGATAATTTTTACCGCGATGCTATTCACGCCTTCGCGTAATCGATCCATCATAATTTAAGTGCTCTCCGGATATGAAGCATTGGCTTCAAAATAAAAATCTATTCACGCGATATTATCAGAAAAAGAAATGCGCATCAGTAGGATGCGCATAATTTAAATTAGTTCAATGTGCTTCGCACATATACTGTTTAAGAATGAAACATCATTTTTCAAACAGTAAACGCATTTTACTGCCTTCCCCTCTTTAAAATCGAGGTTTCAGCAGTAGAAATTAGTTACATGCGTCTTTAAGTGCTTTACCCGCTTTGAAGCCAGGTACTTTAGCTTCTGCGATTTGGATCTCTTCACCAGTTTTTGGGTTACGACCTGTACGAGCAGCACGAGTACGAACACTGAAAGTACCAAAGCCAACAAGTGCAACTTGGTCACCTGATTGTAGCGTTGTGCCAACTGCTTCGATGAAAGCGTCTAGAGCGCGACCAGCTGAAGCTTTAGAGATGTCTGCGTTTTCTGCGATTGATTCTACTAGTTGTGTTTTATTCACTGTTTTTCCCCTATGTGTCATCTGTGACTACTTCTCGATGACTGTACGTTCCATTTTGGTTTTAATTTAGCCGCAACCCTTATTGCAAAAGGGCTGCCGCTTTGATCAATAACTTAGCGTCCAAAAAAAACGCTGACAAGCCTTTTCGGGCCTATCAGCGTAATTCTTTACTTATTTTTGCTATGCATCACTATTTTTTCACGTCAAACTCGACCCCTGACGGATCTCGTTCTAGCGCTACTTTCAGTACTTCGTCAATCCACTGAACTGGGATCACCTTCAAGTCAGCGATTACGTTGTCTGGAATCTCTTCCAAATCACGCTCATTGTCTTTCGGAATCAGTACCGTTTTGATGCCGCCGCGGTGTGCTGCAAGCAGTTTCTCTTTCAAGCCACCGATAGGTAAAACTTCACCACGAAGGGTAATTTCACCTGTCATACCGACCTCAGCTTTCACAGGATTACCCGTTAAACTAGAAACAAGCGCAGTACACATTGCGATACCCGCACTTGGACCATCTTTCGGTGTTGCACCTTCAGGTACGTGAACGTGAATGTCGCGTTTCTCATAGAAATCTGAGTTAATACCCAGTTTTTCTGCACGAGAACGAACGACCGTCATCGCAGCTTGGATAGACTCTTTCATCACATCGCCAAGAGAACCGGTTTGCGTTAGTTTACCTTTACCCGGCATTGCTTCGGTTTCGATAGTTAGCAGATCGCCACCAACTTGAGTCCACGCTAGGCCTGTTACTTGACCAATACGGTTGCTCTCATCCGCTTTACCGAAGTCGTGACGTTGAACGCCTAAGTACTCTTTCAGGTTATCAATGTTAACCGTTACAGACTTAAGGTCGCTGTCTAGTAGGATGTTCTTCACTGCTTTACGGCAGATCTTAGAGATTTCACGCTCTAGGCTACGTACACCCGCTTCACGCGTGTAGTAACGAATAATGCCGATGATTGCAGAGTCTTCAATCTCAATTTCGTGAGGCTTAAGACCATTGCGCTTAACTTGCTTGTCCAACAAGTGGCTCTTAGCAATATTCAGCTTTTCATCTTCTGTGTAACCAGACAGACGAATCACTTCCATACGGTCCAGTAGCGGGCCAGGAATGTCCATCGAGTTAGACGTTGCTACGAACATAACGTCTGACAGATCGTAATCTACTTCTAGGTAGTGATCGTTAAACGCGTTGTTTTGTTCTGGATCCAGTACTTCAAGAAGTGCTGAAGATGGGTCGCCACGCATATCAGAAGACATCTTGTCGATTTCATCTAATAGGAACAGTGGGTTCTTAACACCAACTTTAGACATCTTCTGGATTAATTTACCCGGAAGAGAACCAATGTAGGTACGACGGTGACCACGAATCTCAGCCTCATCACGAACGCCACCTAGTGCCATACGCGTGTACTTACGACCTGTAGCAGCCGCGATAGAGCGACCTAGCGAGGTTTTACCTACGCCTGGAGGACCAACAAGACAAAGGATTGGACCTTTCAGCTTATTGATACGGTTCTGCACCGCCAAGTACTCAAGAATACGTTCTTTAACACGCTCTAGACCGTAGTGGTCTTCGTTTAAGATCTCTTCCGCTTTCGCTAGATTCTTCTTAACTTTTGAGCGCTTAGCCCAAGGAACGCCAACCATCCAATCGATGTAGCTGCGTACTACTGTTGCTTCAGCAGACATAGGCGACATCATTTTCAGTTTTTGCAGTTCTTGCTCGGTTTTTTCACGAGCTTCTTGAGGCATTTTTGACTCTTCAATCTTCTTCTTCAGAGTCTCGAATTCGTCTGGAGCGTCGTCCATCTCGCCAAGTTCTTTCTGAATCGCTTTCATTTGCTCATTCAGGTAGTACTCACGCTGAGACTTTTCCATCTGCTTCTTAACACGCCCACGGATGCGTTTTTCAACCTGCAGGATATCAATTTCTGATTCCATTTGGCCCATCAGGAACTCTAGACGCTCAGTCACATCTAGAATCTCTAGTACGTGCTGTTTGTCTACCAGTTTAAGTGGCATGTGTGCTGCGATGGTATCTGCAAGACGAGCTGCTTCATCAATCCCGTTCAGAGAGGTTAGAACCTCTGGTGGAATCTTTTTGTTTAGCTTAATAAAGCCTTCGAATTGATTGATCGCGCTGCGAACAACCACTTCTTGTTCTTTTTCGTCAAGTTCTGAGGTAACAACGTATTCGGCATCCGCTAGGAAAAACTCACTCTCTTTGAACTCGTGAATTTTTGCACGTTGCTGACCTTCAACAAGTACTTTAACCGTACCATCAGGGAGCTTAAGTAACTGAAGAATGGTAGCGACGGTACCTACTTTAAATAGGTCGTCAATTGAAGGCTCATCAGTGTCCGCTTCTTTCTGCGCAACAAGTAGTACTTGTTTGTTAGCTTCCATTGCCGACTCTAGGCAAGTAATCGATTTTTCACGACCAACAAACAATGGAATAACCATGTGTGGGTAAACCACTACATCACGTAGAGGTAGCACGGGGATTTCGATACGCTCGGAACGTTCCAAGTTCATATATTTCTCTCTTCCGCTTTAACTTATAAAGCAGTATATGGGGCTTAAACGACTGGATTCAATGGAAGAATAAAAAAAAGGAGGTAATTGCTTACCTCCTTTTTCAATTTGAGCGACTTGTCTAAAAAAGACCTACTCTGCACCAGCTGCTTGATTATCTGAGTTGCTGTAAATCAATAGTGGTTCTGACTCACCATTGATTACCGACTCATCAATCACAACTTTGCTTACATCAGTTGAAGATGGCAGTTCGTACATCGTTTCTAGTAGAACACCCTCCAAGATAGAACGTAGACCACGAGCCCCCGTTTTACGGCTCATCGCTTTCTTAGCAATCGCACGTAACGCGTCTTCGCGGAACTCTAGCTCTGTATCCTCTAGCTCAAATAATGCTGCGTACTGTTTAGTAAGTGCATTCTTTGGCTCACAAAGGATTTGGATTAGCGCTTCTTCATCAAGCTCTGTCAGTGTTGTCGTAACAGGCAGACGACCAATGAATTCTGGAATTAGACCGTACTTCACTAGATCTTCAGGTTCTACTTGAGTGAACAGTTCACCAATAGTTTTGGTTTCGTCTTTTGAACGCACTTCAGCGCCAAAGCCGATACCAGAACCTGTTTCTACACGCTGTTCAATCACTTTATCTAGGCCAGCAAATGCACCACCACAGATAAATAGGATCTTAGACGTGTCCACTTGCAAGAACTCTTGCTGTGGATGCTTACGGCCACCTTGCGGTGGAACAGAAGCAACTGTACCTTCAACAAGTTTTAGTAGAGCTTGCTGTACACCTTCACCAGACACGTCACGCGTGATTGATGGGTTTTCAGCTTTACGAGAAATCTTGTCGATTTCATCGATGTAAACAATGCCGCGTTCCGCTTTCGCTACGTCGTAATCACATTTCTGAAGCAACTTCTGGATGATGTTTTCAACATCTTCACCCACGTAACCCGCTTCGGTTAGTGTAGTTGCGTCAGCCATTGTGAAAGGAACGTCTAGGAAACGAGCCAGTGTTTCAGCCAGTAGCGTTTTACCACTACCGGTAGGACCGATAAGAAGAATGTTACTCTTACCTAGTTCTACGCCTTCAGCTGTCGTATCACCATTACGTAAACGCTTGTAGTGGTTATATACTGCAACTGCTAGCACTTTTTTCGCGTATTCTTGACCGATTACATAGTCATCAAGGTGCTCACGAATCTCACGCGGCGTTGGCAGCGATTCAGATTCTTTCTTAGGAAGAACATCTTTGATTTCTTCACGAATAATGTCGTTACAAAGATCGACACATTCATCACAAATGTAAACAGAAGGACCTGCGATTAACTTGCGAACTTCGTGCTGGCTTTTGCCACAGAAAGAGCAGTAAAGCAGTTTACCGCTACCACCCTCTTTGCTTTTATCTGTCATTCGCTAACCTCTTAGCCTTTACTCTCTATGGTTTGAGTGTATATCAATTTGCATCACTTTGCGTCAAACAATTGCCCTGCAATTATTGACCGCGGTGATTAAGAACTGAATCCACTAAACCGTATTCTACTGCTTGATCAGCAGACATGAAATTGTCACGATCTGTATCACGCTCAACAACTTCTAGAGGCTGACCAGTGTGCTCTGCCAATAGTTTGTTTAGCTTTTGTTTGATCGTTAGGATCTCTTGCGCGTGAATCTGAATATCAGACGCTTGGCCTTGGAAGCCGCCAAGTGGCTGGTGAATCATTACGCGTGAGTTTGGAAGCACGTGACGCTTACCTGGAGTACCACCCGCTAGTAAGAATGCACCCATAGAACAAGCTTGACCCATACATACTGTGCTCACGTTTGGCTTGATGAACTGCATTGTGTCGTAGATTGACATACCAGCTGTTACGCTACCGCCCGGTGAGTTGATGTAAAGGTAGATATCTTTGTCTGGGTTTTCAGATTCCAAGAAAAGCAGTTGAGCCACGACAAGATTTGCCATGTGGTCTTCCACTTGACCTGTTAAGAAAATGATTCGTTCTTTTAATAGACGAGAATAAATATCGTAAGAACGTTCACCACGGGAAGTCTGTTCAACCACCATAGGAACTAGTGCGTCCATAATCGATGGCATTGTATTTTTTTCTTGGTAGCTCATATTCTTATGTCCCTAAAATAAATGGCCCGAATGATAAAATCATACGGACCATTGTTAGCAGAATTGCTGACCGTACGTCAACCTTCTACGTCAGATATTACTATATTAAGCAGGTTGCTGATTCATTAGCTCGTTGAAGCTAACTTCTTTATCAGAAACTTGAGCTTTAGCGATGATTGCATCAATAGCTTGCTCTTCTAGAGCAACGTTGCGCATGTTGTTCATCATTTGCTCGTTTTGCTCGTAGTAAGCAATAACTTCAGATGGATCTTCGTATGCTGTAGCCATCTCTTCGATGATAGCTTTAACTTTCTCGTCGTCAGCTTTTAGCTCTTCAGTCTTGATTACTTCACCAAGTAGAAGACCTACAACTACGCGACGTTTAGCTTGCTCTTCGAACAGCTCACGTGGAAGTTGGTCAGCAGCTTCAGTGTTGCCACCGAAACGTTGAGCAGCTTGTTGACGTAGAACACCGATCTCTTGATCGATTAGAGCAGAAGGTACGTCGATGTTGTTTTCGTTAACTAGACCGTCGATAGCTTGCTCTTTGATGCGGTTCTTAACAGCTTGCTTAAGCTCACGCTCCATGTTCTTACGAACTTCAGCTTTAAGACCTTCAACGCCGTCAGTTGCGCCGAATTTAGCAACGAATTCTTCGTTTAGTTCTGGAAGTTCACGAGCTTCAACTTTGTTTACTTTGATTGCAAACTTAGCTGCTTTACCTTTTAGGTTTTCAGCGTGGTAATCTTCTGGGAAGTTTACGTCGATTTCGAATTCCATACCTGCTGTTTTACCAACGATACCGTCTTCAAAGCCAGGGATCATGCGACCAGCGCCCATCTCTAGTGGGAAGTTCTCAGCTTTACCGCCTTCGAACTCTTCACCGTCGATAGAACCAACGAAGTCGATAGTTGCACGAGAACCAGCGTCAGCTGCAGTGTCAACTTCAGTCCAAGTTGCTTGTTGCTTACGTAGAGTTTCGATCATCTCTTCAACGTCTGCGTCTTTAACTTCTACTGCTGGTTTCTCAACAGTGATGTTTTCTAGACCTTTCAGCTCAACTTCTGGGTAAACTTCAAAAGTTGCGTTGAATACTAGGTCAGCGCCTTCGTTGTTTTCAACTGGTGCGAAAGTTGGTGCGCCAGCTGGATTGATTTTCTCTTTAACGATCGCTTCGATGAAGTGACGTTGCATTACTTCGCCCATCACGTCTTGACGTACTGCTTTGCCGTACATTTTAGCAACCATCTTCATTGGCACTTTGCCTTTACGGAAACCATCGAAACGACGGTTTTTCGCGATGTTGCGTAGTTCAGCTGTAACTGCATCTTCGATGTTAGCAGCAGGAACAGTAATATTAAGACGGCGCTCTAGGCCTTCTAGCGTTTCAACAGTAACTTGCATTATATAAACCTCAAAACTGGCTCAGTAATCTGAGCATATGAGCCGTAACTTGGCTTTAATTCAAAAGCCGGCGTTGTTGGCTGCATCCTTGTGTAGTGCTCTATCCGAACACCTAATTTAAAATCGAGCATTGATGTTTGAATTGATCATTCAACCAAACACCAGACTAATCAGCGATATCTTCATCTTCACATACTTGTTAAGAGCTAAGTTTTCACTGGCTAATAAAAAGCAGCGAAGCTTGTTTTCGGAAACAAGAAAGGTATCTCCGATTAGCCTCAGGACAGAAATTTTAGACGCGACATTCTAGCGATCTGTTTAATCTCTGTCGAGCCGTTCACCTCTGCTTGATGATGAATGCTCTAAATTCGTCCAACTAAATGATACAAAAACGTTCAGAACATCACTTAGCACAACAGAAATGGGGACAATAGCGACTTTTTCAAGGGAATCGAGGGCTTTTTTTGCTAAAAACCTTAAAAAGAGATCTTGCTCTTGTTTTACCCCTCAGAGTCGATAACTTTTTCAACAATCTCCGTTACAAAGCCTTAACCTAACTCCATCTACTGGCTCTCTATTTTCAGTAAAAACTACCGCTAATTACTGTGATGAATGAGAGAAAGCAGGCTTTATATTGTCGCCCCCGATTTAGCGGAGAACCAGCATGTTTCAAGCTTCGAGAATTCGTATCCTGTTATTGATCGCCTACAGCGTCTTAATGATCCTTGGTGGTCACTGGGTATGGAATACGAGCCATCAAAGTTTGTTAAATGATCACCAATCTAACTTAGACCGCTTTTCCGTCCACATTGCCAGCCAATTGGATAAGTTTGCCCATATCCCTGAGCTACTTTCGAAGGATAAAGAGCTGGTTGATGCCCTGCACTCACCAAGCAACACTGCTCAAATTGAACTCACCAATCGCTATCTAGAGCACGTCAACACTGTTATTCAGGCGTCTGACACCTATTTATTGGATAGCATCGGTACCACTATCGCAGCCAGTAACTGGAACCTAAAACATTCCTTTGTCGGGCGTAATTTCGCCTTTCGCCCTTATTACCAACAAGCCATTCAAGGGCATGAAAAACAGTACTTTGCTCTAGGTTCTACGTCAGGTAAGCGTGGTTACTATTATTCTTACCCTGTCTCCTATGCCGCTGAAATCATTGGTGTAATTGTGGTAAAAATGGATCTGTCTTCGATAGAAGCAAGCTGGCAAGGCAAACAGAGCTTTTTTGTCGCGGATGATAAAGACCAGATTATCTTTATGTCTAGCAATCCTGAATGGCTATTCAAAAGTCTTCAGCCTCTCGATAATGCACAACAAGCTCGCATTCGGGAGAATCAGCAATATCTCGATACCCAGATTGAAAGCCTTCACTTCTCTGGCGATCTAGAGGGCGCGACCAGCAGCATTCGTTCATCTCATCCTTTAGTTAGAGAAAAGTTTTTTACCTCTTCACGCTTTCTACCTGACCCTGGATTAACGGTCAGGGTCTTCTCCCCTACCTACTTGGTTTGGTGGGATTTGGTCGCCTACATGGTGGTATTAAGCTTAGTATTCGCGATCATTTATCTGGTCATCCAACTTAACCTTCATCGCCAGCACCGACGCGCACAGATAGACCGACTCCAGTCTGAAGCTAACCAAAAGCTTGAGTTTCAAGTGCTCGAAAGAACCTCTGAGCTGCATGGAGAGATCAAGCAACGTATCGAAACCGAGCAAGTATTGAGACATACCCAAGACGAGCTCATCCAAGCAGCCAAGCTAGCGGTATTAGGCCAGATGTCAGCCAGTATTAGTCACGAATTGAATAACCCACTCGCTGCCATTCGTAGTTATGCAGACAATGGGCGATTGTTTCTGGCCAAAGAGAAAACAGACCGAGTCGATGACAACTTATCACGTATCTCAGCACTCACCGATCGCATGGCGAAAATCAGCCACCAGCTTCGTTCATTTGCTAAAAAGTCGACTGCGGAAGAGCTGCATACCTTACAAATATTGCCCATTCTTCACTCCTCTAAAGAACTGATGAAGCCACAGTTCAAAAGCGAGCGAATTAACCTTAATGAGCTACCCGAAACCTTCGATGCCTGTGTACTCGCTAACGCCATTCAACTGGAACAGGTGATTATCAACTTGCTCACCAATGCTGTTCAGGCAATGGAAGACCAAGACGATAAGCAATTAGCCATCTTGTTAGAAATCAAAGAAACGGATGAGGCTCAAGATAACACGCTGCTGATTCACATCGATGACAACGGGCCTGGCTTTACGTCTTCATCAAGCGGTAACTTTTTCGAGCCTTTCCATACCACCAAGAAGAACGGGCTTGGGTTAGGTTTATCCATATCTCAGCAAATAATCAGTGGGATCAACGGCAAGCTCACGACAGGGACCAGTCCACAAGGTGGCGCTCGATTTAGCATCGAATTACCGCTTATCGAGCAATAGCAGCAAAGACGAAAAGAATAAAAACCAACATACTAAATAAAAAACAGACTGAGTGAGTCCGTTCAAATACGGGCTAACAAACTCAGCGATAATCAGCATAAAAGAGTAAAGGAATAACTATGTGTCACGTCTATTTCATTGATGATGAATCCGAACTAAGAATAGCGAATGAGCAGAGCTTTGAGCTCGCGGATATTGACGCCGAATTCTTTCCCGATGCGGAATCAGCTTTGCTCGCGATTCAAGAGAACGGGTTACCTCATGTGATCATTACCGATATCTGTCTACCCGGTATCTCTGGCCATGACTTGCTCAACACTGTCATGCATAAAGACAAAGAGATTCCCGTCATCATGATCACAGGGCATGGTGACATCTCGATGGCAGTGCAAGCGATTCAAGACGGCGCCTACGATTTTATCGAGAAGCCTTTTGCCAATGAGCGCTTAATCGAGACCACCAAACGCGCCATTGAAAAGCGCCAGCTGACCTTGGAAAACCTTGAACTCAAACGCTCACTCAAAGCCAGTAAAACCCTTGGACCAAGAATCATTGGTGATACTCAGTCCATGACTGAGCTTCGCTCTGTGATTACCCATGTCGCTGACACCAACGCCGATATCTTGTTATTTGGAGAGACAGGCACTGGTAAAGAGCTGGTCGCGCGCTCCCTGCATGAGCAAAGCAGCCGCAGAGAACAAAACTTTGTCGCTGTAAACTGTGGTGCCGTTCCTGAAAACCTAATTGAGAGTGAGCTCTACGGCCATGAAAAAGGCGCATTCACAGGTGCAGAGAGTAAACGCGTGGGTAAGTTTGAGTTTGCTCAGGGCGGAACCCTATTCTTGGATGAAATAGAATCTATGCCGATGCAAGCACAGATACGCCTACTACGTGTGTTGCAAGAACGCGTTATCGAAAGGGTGGGCTCAAACGGTTTGGTACCTCTGGATATCCGCGTCATTGCGGCCACTAAAGTCGACCTAAAGAAGGCTGCTGAAGAAGGCACTTTCCGCCAGGATCTCTATTATCGACTTAACGTTGTGACCTTAGATTTGCCACCATTAAGAAGCAGACAAGAAGACATCCCTGCCCTGTTCCATCATTTCTTGTTGGTCGCTGCCGCTCGCTATGGCAAAACCGCCCCTGCTCTACCACAAAGTGAATTACACGCCCTTTTAGCGCATGATTGGCCGGGAAATGTGCGTGAATTACGTAATACTGCAGAACGTTTTGTCCTTTTAGGTAAGATTTCTCACCTATCAGACAACGCTAATACAACCGCCAAAGAAATGTCTTTGGCCGAGTTAGTATCAGAATTTGAAAAAAACACGTTAAAGCAAGTGCTTATCGAATGTAACGGTAGTATCAAAGAGACAATGGAAAGGCTGCAGCTACCAAGAAAAACCCTCTACGATAAGATGCAAAAACATCAGCTATCTAAAGAGTCATTTAAGGTAGAATCAAACTAAATTAGATTTGCGAGCAAGATCACCTATACTTAATTCAATAACAGGACGTTATGCAATAAATGTAATAAGGATATGGCTATGGGTGAGAAAACTAGAGTTCCTTCGATTAGCGATACTTTCGAGATAGATGGCATTTACTATACCGATGAACATCTCGACTTAAACATGCCAGAATTAGAAGCAAAAAGAGCGCTATACGAACAGATCAATCCTCATGTTAAGCGAGGAAGACATATAGATGAGGAGGTCTAACGACCTCCTCTTTTTTATGAATTAAATTCCATTCTAATAAAAAGCTAAAACAACTACTTAGTGATTATTTCCGGTCCCATCAAGGTGGTTGGTAACCATGTCGATACCCAAGGCACGTAAGTTACGATTATCAAGAACAGGAACATTACGCCAACCCAAGGCAGCGCCGCTTTGACCACATTCATCATCGACATCTTGGCGACACCCGCGGTCACAAATAGGTTAAGCCCAACAGGCGGTGTTATCATCCCTATTTCCATGTTCACCACCATCATGATACCAAGGTGAATTGGGTCAATACCGAGTGCTATAGCAATTGGGAATACTAGCGGAGCAACGATGATCAGAAGGCCTGATGGCTCCATGAACTGACCACCAATCAAGAGCAGTACGTTCACCACAATCAAGAAGGTGATCGGCCCTAAGCCCGCCGATAGCATAGATTCGGTAATCATCTGAGGAATACGTTCTTCTGTCAGCACGTGCTTCAAAATCAGAGCATTAGCAATGATAAACAGCAGCATGATCGTCAGCTTACCCGCATCATAGAGTGTGTCTTTGGTGTCTTTATGAAAGAAGGTTTGGAACACTTTAACCAGCGCTGGCTTGGTGTTGCTCTTATCCGCAAACGGCCCCATGTCTTTATAGATAAAGTTGGCAATAAAAAAGGCATATACCGCCGCTACTGCTGCTGCTTCTGTCGGGGTAAAGATACCACCGTAGATACCACCAAGAATGATGACGATCAGTAGCAACCCCCAGCTTGCGTCTTTAGCGGCTGCGAACATCTCACCCCAACCCACAAATGGTTGCGCTGGAATCTTCTTAATACGTGCTGCAATGTAGATAGCGATCATCAACATCACACCAGCCAACAAACCCGGGATCACGCCACCAAGGAACATACGACCTACCGATACATCGGTTGCCGCCGCGTATACCACCATTACGATCGATGGCGGGATCAAAATACCCAAAGTACCTGCATTACAGATAACCCCTGCAGCAAACTCTTTCGAATAACCGTTTTTGATCATACCTGCGATAACGATACTACCGATCGCCACTACCGTCGCAGGTGAAGAGCCAGACAACGCTGCGAACATCATACATGCCACAACCGACGCCATCGCCAAGCCACCGCGGAACCAGCCAACCATCGCGATCGCGAAACGAATAATTCGTTTCGCTACGCCACCAGTAGACATAAAGCTCGAGGCCAAGATAAAGAAAGGAATCGCTAACAATGTGTAGTGGCCAGCAAAGGCGTTAAACAGAGTTTGTGCGACCGATGCCAATGACGCATCTGAATGCATCAACAAAAACAGGATGCTTGATAAACCTAAGGAAATCGCAATTGGCACACCGACCAACATAAAAGCAATTACCATCAAAAATAGAAATAACATTGCCATGATTAGTCTTCCTTACCGTTAGGCTTTGTACCCGACGCGCTGGTCTTGTTGTTCGTAGTCGAATCCAATACTGCAGTCGCGTCTTCGTCAGAACCCGCAAGTACATCCGCTTTCAACGCATCCAACTCTTCTTCGGCTTCATGACCTGCAATCATGCGGTCGAGTTTGCCCGTCACAACTTGGTAAGCAACTTGAATGAATCGGAACGTTAGTAATGCCATACCAATCGGCAACGCCATGTAAGGGATAAAGCGTGGTAGTTTCTCGTATCGCTCACCTTCATTCAGCCAGTCAGCTAAGAACTGCAGCATCTCTGGCATTGGGATATCATCGGTTTCATACCATGCGCGATCAGTCGCGAATGGGTACCAATAATTCCATGAACCGATGAGAAGTAAGATTGAAAAGGCAAGACAGCTAGTGACGGCAATTAACGCGTACACTTTGCGTAGCTTTTCAGGGGCAAGGTTGATGATGACATCAACACCAATGTGAAAGTGTTTTTTAACGCCGTAAGAAGCGCCAACCAGTACCATCCATGCAAACATGAATACCGTCAGTTCCAATGCCCATAAAATGTTGTCATTGAACGCGTATCGAAAGACCACGTTCGCAAAAGTTAGTAGGGTCATTGCCCCCAGAAAGAAGGCTATTAAAGACTCTTCAATTAAATCGGTGACTCTTCCGACTTTGGAAAATAAAGACTGTTCCATTTGAGACTGTTCCATAAAATGCTCCGCTTATAATTGTTTTAATAAAGGGCAGCGGTAGGGAGCCGCCGCCCTATAGCGGTGTTATTGGTTTGAAGCTAATGCTGCATCGATAAGATCTGAACCGATGTCTTTTTCAAACTTCTTCCATACTGGTTGAAGTGCTGTTACCCATGCTTGACGCTGTTCAGGCGTCAACGTACGAACCTCACCACCAGCTTCGATGATGTTGTTTTTGTTCGCTAGGTTAACTTTTGAAGATTCAGCGTTACGAGTTTCAGAGACTTCTTGGACGATGGTGCCAAGCTGTGTACGTACATCTTCAGGTAGGTCTTTCCAGAAGTCGTTTGACGTTACCACTAGGTAATCCAAAATGCCGTGATTGGTTTCAGTCACGCCGTCTTGTACTTCGAAGAACTTCTTACCGTAGATGTTTGACCAAGTGTTCTCTTGACCATCGATAACCTTAGTTTGCAGGCCGCCATATACTTCTTTGAACGACATTTTCTGAGGGTTAGCACCTAACTGCTCAAACTGAGCTACCAATACGTCAGATGCTTGAACACGGAACTTCAAGCCTTCTGCATCTTCTGGGCTGATAAGCGGTTTGTTTGCAGACATCTGCTTCATGCCATTGTGCCAGAATGCCAAACCTTGAAGACCACGACGCTTCATTGCGTTCTTCAGCTTTTCACCAGATTCTGAGTTTTGGAAACGGTCAACGGCTTCTACATCTTCAAACAGGAACGGAAGGTCGAAAATGCGGTATTTCTTAGTGAACTTCTCAAATTTAGACAACGAAGGTGCCGCCATTTGAACATCACCATTTAACAGGGCTTCCAGTACCTTGTTATCATCGTAAAGCGTCGAGTTAGGGAAAACTTGCATACAAGCTTTACCATTCATTTCCGTGTTTACTCGCTCTTCAAGTAGAGAAGCAGCGATGCCTTTCGGGTGCTTATCCGTGTTAGTTACATGACTGAATTTAATCACGATTTCACCTGGGTCACAGTTTGCAGCAGCATTAAAACTGGTGAGTGCCAGAGCAGATACAGACAGCAGGGTAAGAGGCTTAAACATTATTATTCTCCTTAGTAAACAAAACAGCCCTTCAATGGGAACTGCGTGCTTTCACTAAGGCAATTAGCGCGCCATATTGACACAAATCATTAACAACCCTTTAACCATAAGGCTTGGTAATATCGAGCCGCTCATCAGGGAGCTCAGCCAATAATATTAATGGGTGGGAAATGACCCATAGAATATTTATAAATGGGTGAGAGTTGACCAAACTATCAATGATGAAATAGAGATTTAGAGGACAAATAGAGGTAAGGAGGAAAAATAAAGGCCACCACTTCGGTAAACAAAATGGCAGCCTTATATAGAGATTCTTTAGAGCTGGTTATCTCAATAGGATATTGAAATATTATCTGGAACAGATGATTACAAGTTCTGCATACGCTTTTTAAGTCTTGCTAAATCAATAGCACTTGAGCGTACTGTCAGCTTAATGCACTCGTAGTCGTACTCTTCCTTCACCACACTCATATTAGAGCGGATCTCACCGATGATGCCTTGTCCAGAATAAGGAATCGTAATCTCTTCTTCGATCATTCCTTGCTCAGCCACACCCACGATGTACTTGTGCAGTTTAGTGATATCGAGCGGGTCACGAGTCGAGGTCAGCATTGCATCAGGGAATTCGTCCATCAACGCAAGCTGCTGCTCTTCACTCAATCTATCGCACTTGTTGAGTACCAAGAGTTTTTCACTGCCTTCAACACCCACTTGCGCTAATACTTCATGTACCACATCAAGCTGTGCGCGGAATGAAACGTCAGAAGCATCAACCACATAAAGCAGTAGTGACGCGTCGTGTGCTTCTGCAAGCGTTGAGTGGAATGAAGCAACCAGATCATGTGGCAGCTTCTTGATAAAACCAACCGTATCTGACACTAGAATACGCGGCTGAGTGATCGGCTGAAGTGCACGAACTGTGGTATCTAGGGTTGCGAACAGCTTGTCTTCACCACTCACTTCGGTTGCGGTCATTGCACGCATCATAGAAGATTTACCCGCGTTGGTGTAACCAACCAGAGCAACAGTGAAAAGTTCCGAACGCTGTGTGCGTCGGTTCTTCATTTCATCTTGTACACTTACCAGCTCACGCTTAAGCGCAGCAATTTGGTCTCGAACTTTACGACGGTCAAGCTCTAGTGAGGTTTCACCAGCACCCTGACCCATTTGACGTTCTTTGTCACCGTCGGCTGTTTCACGAAGTCGAGGTACTAAGTAATTTAGACGAGCAATTTCTACTTGCAGACGTGCGGTACGAGTGCGAGCGTGGCGACTGAAAATTTCGATGATGATACCGGTGCGGTCAAACACTTCGACACCTAAGTGAGCCTCAACATTGCGTAGTTGAGATGGGCTCAAATCACAGTCAAATACCACAACATCAGCAGTACCAAACTCCACCTCTTCAGATGGCAGGTCATCAAAATCGAGTTCATCAATACCAGCATGAAAATCAAAAGACTCATCAATGAAGTCTTCGTCTTCCACTTCTTGAATCGAACCTTGGTAACCGGTTAGGTGAGCAATTTCTGCAAGCTTACCGGCACCCAATACGTTTTGTCGTTGGGTTGAACTGTGGTGTTGTGACTGAGTACCGACCACTTTAAACCCTAGGGTTGTCACTAATCGAGCAAGTTCAGCAAGAGACTCTTTTGCTTCGTCACCTTTAAAATCAGGTGTCGTAATAGAGATAAGTAGAGCGTTACTAGCGGAGGGTTTTGCTGTTAGTTTCATGTTTTATTCTGTCTATGCACAAAAGTGCACCTAGTATTAGGTCTAAAGTAGGGCGATCCTACGCTGTTCTCAGTCCGCTTTATAGAGCTAACCGTGACTAATTGGCGATATTATTTCAGTTAATCTACTTATCTCGTTTATCCCTCTGTTTTCATGAGGAAATAAAACGAGCTAAAACAACAAAAAGGCAGCATCACATTATCAATTACGAATTGGTGATACTGCCTTGCTCTAAGCTTAGCCTTTAATTGATCGACTGACTCAAAAACTAGAAATCAATTCTCGCTTCGGTCTGCGCATCAAAGAATACCGCCTTTGATAAGTCAAAATGCAGCGGTGCCATCTGCCCTACCGACACTTCAAATTCCGGCGATAAGCGACACGCCACTTCTTGGTCGTTCACCTTAACCATCGCAATCGTATCTGGCCCTGTCGGTTCTAGCACTTCCAATTGCAAATCCAGTTTAGTGGTTGCAGACAGATCATCGCCTTGCTGCTCAGTAATGTGCTCTGGACGCAGGCCAATCACAACTTCTTTGCCGTCTTGTTCACGCATGCTTTGTGGCAGACGAATATGGTGCTCCTGATCAGCCGTACCAATAACCTTGATTATCGGGTTCTGCTCTTCGTCGAGATCCACCATAGTCTTGATAAAGTTCATCGATGGTGACCCCATAAAGCCTGCCACAAACATGTTGCTTGGCTTAGTGTAGATCTCTTGTGGTGTGCCTAACTGTTGCAGCTCACCATCTTTCATTACTGCGATACGATCAGCCAGCGTCATTGCCTCGATTTGGTCATGGGTTACATAAACAATCGTAGTGTTGAGCTTTTGATGAAGGCGCTTAATCTGGTGGCGCATTTCCACACGCAGCTTGGCATCCAAGTTAGAAAGCGGCTCATCAAACAAGTACAGCTTAGGACGACGCGCCAGTGCTCGTCCCATCGCTACGCGCTGACGCTGACCACCCGATAGCTGCGATGGTTTACGATCAAGCAGTTGTTCGATTTGCAACATTTCAGCGACGCGATTCACTTCAGCATCGATCTCGTCCTTCGGCATCTTGCGGATCTTCAAGCCGAAGGCGATGTTGCCGCGTACCGTCATGTTTGGATATAGCGCATAGGATTGGAACACCATCGCGATGTCGCGGTCTTTAGGTTCAACCTGAGCCACGTCGACACCATCAATCACTATCTCACCCGAGCTAATGTTTTCTAGCCCAGCAATGGTATTCATTAGGGTGGATTTTCCACACCCCGAAGGGCCGACAAGTATCAAAAATTCCCCCGAATCGATACTGATGTCGATGCCCTTTAACGTTTCGTTGTCCGCGTTGCGATAGGTTTTACGGATCTGTTTTAAATCTAATGTTGCCATGGGTAATTATCCTTTTACTGATCCTGCCGTTAAGCCACGAACAAAGTATTTTCCTGCGAAGACATACACCAACAATGTTGGCAGTGCGGCGATGATCGCTGCAGCCATATCGACGTTGTACTCTTTAACGCCTGTGCTGGTGTTGACTAAGTTGTTTAATGCTACGGTGATTGGTTGAGTCTCTGAGCCTGAGTACACCACCCCGAACAAGAAATCGTTCCAGATTGCAGTGAACTGCCAGATCACCGTCACCATGATGATCGGTGTTGAGATCGGTAATAAGATCTTGAAGAAAATGGTGAAGAATCCTGCACCATCCAGTTTTGCCGCTTTGATCAATTCATCAGGAATCGAGATATAAAAGTTACGGAAGAACAGCGTCGTAAACGCCATGCCGTAGATAACGTGCACAAGTACCAGACCAACAGTGGTGTTTGCTAAACCCATCTTGCCCAGTACGGTCGCCATAGGTAACAACACCACTTGGAATGGAATGAAGCAACCGAATAGCAGCAAACTAAAGAACAGGTTTGAGCCACGGAACTGCCACTTAGTGACTACATAACCATTGAATGCACCCAGTAGCGTTGAGATAGCGACCGCAGGAATTACCATTTGGAACGAGTTCCAGAAGTAGCCTTTTACCCCTTCGCACTTCACGCCAGTACACGCGCTGTCCCATGCTTTGTACCAAGCATCGAACACCCACTCTTTGGGTAAACTCATCAAGTTACCCGCCTTAATGTCTGGCAAGGTTTTGAATGAGGTCAGTACCATGACGAACAGCGGCATTAGGTAAACCAAGCAGAAAAAAAGCAGCGCCGAATAGATAAACATTCGAGCGAAGTTGATGTTATTCATCATGACTTTTTCTCCCTAAGCTCTGAGTAAAGATAAGGCACCAGAATCGCTAAAATACCGGCCAGCATCATCATGGCACTGGCAGCACCTAGGCCGATTTGTCCACGTGTAAATGAGTGTGCATACATAAATAGCGCCGGAAGATCCGAGGAATACCCTGGTCCACCTGCTGTCATCGCCGTCACAAGGTCGAAGCTCTTAATCGCAATGTGAGAAGTTATGATCACCGCGCTGAAAACCACAGGTCGCAAGCAAGGTAAAATGATTTTGAGATAAATAGTGGGTAAGCTTGCCCCATCAATTTGTGCGGCTTTAATGATGGAGGAATCGATACCACGCAGGCCAGCTAAGAACATCGCCATCACAAAGCCTGACGACTGCCAAAGCGCGGCAATCACTAAGGTGTAGACCGCCATTTCAGAGTCGACCAACCAGTCAAATTTAAAGTCGGTAAAGCCCCAATCTTGCATCAATTTCTCAATGCCTAGGCCCGGATTCAAAATCCACTTCCAAGCGGTACCCGTCACGATGAATGACAGCGCCATTGGATATAAATAGATGGTACGAATCGCGCCTTCTTGACGGATGTTTTGGTCAAGCAAAATCGCCAAACCGATACCCAAGACGATAGCAATCACCATGAATAGGATCCCGAACACACCGAGGTTGGTGATTGAGGTGATCCAGCGATCGTTCTCCATCAGCTTTTCATATTGAGTAAAGCCAACAAAATTGAAGCTCGGTAGAAATCGAGAATTAGTAAACGACAGCGCTGCCGTCCAGAATATGTAGCCGTAGATACATACCACGGTCACCAACGCGGTCGGTGCCAACACAATCTTAGGTAACCAATGTTGTAACCTGTCAGCAAAACTGGGCTTTGGTGCAGGCTGGCTCCTTGTCGGTTTTGGAGTCGACTCAGTCAAAACATGCTCCATAACTTTTCCTTGTTGCACAATTGAGCCAATGGCTTACCTCTCGGCACCACATCAGCATCACGCATATCAGAATTGAGGTGAAGAGCGGATAGGCTCCCTACGAACCTACCCACCCTGGGGGTTTGCTACTAGACCAAATGAGATTAGATAGCGGCTTTTACTGCTTTCGCTAACTTAGCTGCTGCCTCTTTAGGATCAGCATCTTTCTCATTGAAGAAGTTGGTCACAACGTCATAGATAGCGCCTTGAGCATAGCTTGTCGTTGCTAGGCCGTGAGCCATACTCGGTACAAGGTCGCCAGATTCCGCACTCGCTTTAAAGGTTGCCATTGAATCCAACGCACATTGGTCGAACTTAGACATGTCCATATCAAGACGTACTGGAATCGAGCCTTTGTTTAGGTTGAAGACCTCTTGGAAGTCTTTAGTAAGAATAGTTTTCGCAAGATCTTGTTGCGCTTTTTGATTCTCTTTATCGCCTAGCTCGAAGAAGGCAAAACTATCGATATTGAAGGTAAATTGGCCGTCAGTGCCCGGAGCTGGTGCACAGATGTAGTCTTTACCTGGCACTTTACCTGCCGCTGTAAACTCGCCCTTCGCCCAGTCACCCATGATTTGCATTGCCGCTTCACCATTGATAACCATTGAGGTTGCTACGTTCCAGTCACGACCTGGAGAGTTGCTGTCAATGTAATCACGCATCTTTTTGAACTTGGTGAACACTTCCACCATTTTGTCGCCAGATAACACGTCCATATCCAAATCAACGAACGCTTTGTTGTAATCTTCACTGCCAAGTACATCAAGTGCCACGCCCTCGAAGACTGTCGCGTCTTGCCAAGGTTGACCGCCGTGCGCTAGAGGGATGAAACCTGCTGCTTTGATCTTGTCTGCAGCGACAAAGAACTCATCTAATGTGGTTGGAACCGTCACACCTGATTTTTCGAGCACTTCTGGGTTTGCCCAAAGCCAGTTAACACGGTGAACGTTCACAGGAACTGCTACATATTCGCCGTCCCATTTCATCACTTTGGTAACAACAGCGGGTAGTAAGTCATCCCATTTTTCTTGTTTCGCGGTTGCATCGAGAGACGTTAGAAAACCTAAACCACCCCACTCCTGAATATCATGACCTTTGATCTGCGCGGCAGATGGTGGATTACCAGATACTGCTCGTGTTTTTAAAACGGTCATCGCACTTTCACCGCCGCCACCAGCAACAGCGAAATCTTTCCAAGTATGACCTTGTTCTTCAATCATCTCTTTAAGTACTGCTGCGGATTTAGCTTCACCACCAGCAGTCCACCAGTGAAGCACTTCCACTTCACCAGCTTGAGAAAATGTTGAGGCAGCAAGAAGAGATAGAGTAAGTAGGGTTTTATTGATTTTCATTATAATCTTCCATGTTTAGCGGACTCGACGCCCGGTTCAATAAAGAGTCTACTTATTCTGATTTATAAGATTGAAACAAAAGGTAAGCCCAATGTAACACAATTGTTACATTAAACTTCTAGACCGCGTGGGATATAGACTTTGGCTTCTAAGCCACCCTGAGGAGAGTTGCGAATAATGAGATCTCCGCCGTGTCCGTGTAGGATATTTCGACAAATACCTAGCCCTAAACCGTGTCCTTGGTCGTCGGTCGCAAGCCTAAAGTATGGTTCAAACACCAACTCAAGTTTATCTTCTGGGATTCCTTTGCCGCGGTCCTGAATCGTCACGATAACCCACACAGAATCGCTACTGATATTAACTTTAGCGGATGTGCCATATTTCACCGCATTGTCGATAAGGTTGGTCAGCACACGTTTAATCGCTAGTGGCTTAGCGACTAACGGTTCAACCACAATAGGTTCAAATTCCACTAAAGTTTGATGCTGGTTATGCGATTCAATAACCGAAGCAACCATGTCATTGAGGTCGATAATGGCGTTGTTTTCGTGAAGGTCCGTATCTCTTACCGCTTGCAGAGCACCTTTGACCATCATCTCTAGCTCATCCAAATCCTTGTTGAACTTCTCTTTCTTAACTTCGCTTTCCAACAGCTCAGCTCTCAGCCTAAGCCGAGTTATGGGTGTCTTTAAATCATGAGAGATAGCAGAGAAGAGATGCTCCCTATCGGCCACATAACGACGAATACGCTGCTGCATGCGATTAAACGCGCGAGTCGCCGTGACCAGTTCAGTCGCCCCCTCTTCGTTAAGTGGCGGCTGCTGAATATCCATACTCATTTCATTGGCGGCCCTTGCTAATTTTTTAAGCGGGCGTACTTGGCGGCGAATCATTAAGTAGGTCAATACCAGTAGAATCAGCGTTGAAGAGAGTAAGAATATCACCTGCTCACGACCGAGAATGGTGTCATCAAGTTTTACATAGGGTGCAGGTAACAGTGCTGCAATGTAAACCCACTCATGGCTGGCCAACTCAATCTGAACAACCAGAATCGGCGGATTAAGAGGCTCTAAGGTTAAGGTATGATGCGCCCACGATCGCGGGAGATCGCTCAAGTAGATGTCATTTTTCAGTAATCGAAGATGCTCTGGCCGAGAGAAATCAACGCGTACCGACTCCACCTTGTTGAGCTTGCTACTCAAGACACTCTCTATCGCTTCAATCGATGCGGTTTTTAAGCGGGTATCGGGGATCGGCTCAACAATCAGCGCCTCTTTATTGAAAGAGACGAAGAAACGTGTGCCACCCATGTTTCGAATTTGGTCTAAAACGATATGGCGATATTTGACGGGCAGAGACTGGAAGAAAGTCACTGTTGAGGCAAACATGTTCGCCATGCTCGATGAAGCGGAGCGAATACCCTCTAGTTCTTTTTGTTTGGATTCGCCATACCAAATCGACGTTGCAATGCCCTGAGCGATGACGACGGCTAGCAAGGTCAAAAGCAAGGTTCGAGCAACCAAGGAATTTGGCTTTAAACTTCTCAACCACTTCATACGGACTTCTTACTCAGTGCTCATACTGAACAGGTACAGCCAAGATATAGCCGTTACCACGCATGGTTTTGATGTAGTGCGGGTATTTAGCGCTATCTCCTAACCTGCTTCTCAAACGGCTTAACTGAACATCAATGCCACGCTCAAAAGGCAGTGCTTCACGTCCTCTGGTCGCAAAAGAAATAGTATCTCGGTCTAACACTTCGTTTGGGCGCGTAAGGAACAGCATTAACAGTGAGAAGTCACTGCCTGACAAATCCATCTCTTCAGCGCTTTCGTTGTGTGAAATTCTATGAGCGAGTGTATCAAGCGTCCAATCACCAAAGATGATCTGTTTAGGCAATGCATCACTAGGCTTGTCCTCCGTCACTTGAACACGTCGTAACAAGGCTTTAATTCGTGCCATTAATTGGCGGGGACTAAACGGCTTAGCGATATAGTCATCGGCACCAATTTCCAAGCCAATGATCTGATCGGTTTCATCCGACACTGCAGTCAGCATAATGATGGGCACATTGGAGTTTCTACGGACGCGCTGACACAGGGTAAAACCATCATCACCGGGAAGCATCACGTCAAGAAGTATCAGGTCAGGGTAACCTTGGCTCTTTAGGTGAGTTTCTAGTTCAACCCCATCTCCAACCGAAGAGACGTCGAAACCCGATTTTGTAAGGTACTCTTCCAGCAACTCGCGGATTTCTTGATCATCATCCACCACGAGAATTCGAGTATTTGTTGGCATCGCCCAAACCTATAAAATTTACAACTTATTCACATAGTGTATAGGCAGGTCGAGTATTTGATTATTGATATGTTTGTAAAATTAGAAGAACAAACAGATAGAGATCACAACTAAGCGACCGCTATCTGTTGGTTTTGTACTGGTAAGCCAATTTAAGACGAGCAACTAATCTCCATACCTTTGCCCCATTCCGGTGGTAAAGCAGCTAAGTATTCGTAATCAGGGTGCTCCGCATATGGGTCTGCGAGTACTACCATCAGAGCATCAACATCACTACTATCACCACGTTCGGCCTTTTCAATCGCAAGTTGAGCCAAATAGTTTCTAAGAATGTATTTAGGATTTACCTGCCTCATCTTTTCGCAGCGCTCTGTAGCTGAACTCTCCTCAAATTCACAACGTTGCAAGTAGTTATCCAACCATAGCTTCGCTGCATCACGATCGATGACCAAATCAATGACTTCCTGAGCAGGCAAAGTGTCTAGGTTCGACAGAGTTCTAAAGAACCTTGGGTAATCGACTTTGTTTTGCGACATCAATTCGAACATAGACTCAAACAAGCGGCTGTCACCTTCTTGCTTGGAAAGCAGACCAAGCTTTCGACGCATCAGTTGGCTAAAATAACCGTTCATTTGTGGCTCGTATTGTTCCAATGCCGCCTCTAAATCAGCCCTTTCCACCAGCGGTGACAACGAGTGTGCCAATGCCGATAAATTCCACATCCCGATTCTTGGTTGCTGATTGAACGCATAACGCCCTTGGTAATCAGAGTGATTGCAGATCAAGCGGGGATCATACTCATCAAGGAAGGCAAACGGGCCGTAATCGAAGGTTTGTCCAATGATCGACATGTTATCCGTGTTCATCACCCCGTGAGCAAAGCCATTTGCTTGCCACAACGCAATCATCTCTGCGGTGCGATCAACAATTTGATTAAACATAGCAGCGTATGGCTTTTCTTCATCTAGGCACTCAGGGAAGTGCCACTCGATGACTTTGTCGGCCAACAATTTATGTTCAACCAACTGATTTGTGTAAAACAAGTGCTCAAAGTGACCGAAGCGGATATGTGATTCTGCAGCACGCACCAGCAGTGCACCCCATTCTTGCTTCTCTCGGTAAACCGGCGTGTCACTGGTCATCATTGCCAATGCACGAGTCGTTGGGATATTAAGCCCCGCCATCGCTTCACTGCACAAATACTCGCGCACAGTCGACCGGATAACCGCGCGCCCGTCACCCATGCGCGAATACGGTGTTTTCCCCGCACCTTTTAGGTGTAAGTCGAACGTTTCGCCACTTTTAGCGACAACTTGAGCTAACAACAATCCTCTTCCGTCGCCCAAATCAGGGTTATAAGCACCAAACTGATGGCCTGCGTATTTCATCGCTAACGGAGAAAATTGCTCTGGTTCCACATTGCCAGATAAGGTATCCAGTAATTCTTCTGAAGCGCTCTCAAATGACGGAAAGCCGAGTTCAGTCGCAAGGTTTTGATTCCAGGCGAGCCATTGGACATTGCTTAACGGAGTTGGTTGGATTGGGGTATAGAACAGTCGAGGTAATGCAGTAAATCGATTGTTAAATGAAATAGAATCCCAGACAGACATGAGAGATACACTGTAAATAAAAGATAATTTAAGATTATCACAGTTTAGTAACAACTTCAGATGAGGTTACACGATTAGCTTTGTGCGAAAGTTGGCTTTGTTGCCCTATGAAATGTAATTTTACTAAGAAGAAGGACGCGTTTAGGAAAAGGTTAAGTGGCTAAGCTGGTGAGAAAAGCCACATTTATAGGAGGAAGAGTTCTAACTTTAAAAACTTTTTTACAAATATGTTCATAATGAAAAGTGGAACTATAGAGCCATTTAGCTGACTACATTAGAGCAAGAATACCCACTAGAGAAAGGGTAGAGAAAATCCAAGTACGGCTGATAACGCCAAAATTACTGTGTTGAATCATTTCTTGATGCTGCATATGCCTCTCCTTGAGAACGTGATGGTGTAACTACAATATATCGGCTTTTTGTTAAAAGCAGCAAGCATATTAATGTTAACCTTTTATGACAGCACCAAGAAGTTTCTGTAACTATTCACCCCTTTGATAAATCATAGATTTAAGCTCGACTTGTCGTTGAAAGCAACGCTCCAGCTCCAATAAACACGCCCCCTGTCACACGATTGAAAACCTTAGCTCGGCCTTTCGCGAACAACCAATTCGACGACTTTGCGCCTAAATACGCGTAGACCAATAACCAAGACAACTCCATCACAGCAAAGGTTAAAGCAAACACAGCAAACTGCGGTAATAGCGCGAGTGATGGGTCAATAAACTGCGGGAAAAGTGCGGTAAAAAACAGAATCGCTTTAGGATTACTGGCACCGACAATAAAGCCACTTACGTAGTGAGAAACGATACTCTCTTTAACGACTTTAGAGTCTGATTGCTGACTCGGTAGTTGGTCATAATCTTGCTGACTCGAGCGCAACGATTTCCATCCGAGGAAGATAAGATAAGCCGCCCCCGTCCATTTAATGACATTAAATACCACTTCAGAAGAGGCAATAATGACTCCGAGTCCCGTAAACGATAGCGTGAGAATTCCGGTAATCGCCGTTAGGCTACCTAAAGCAGTAAATATCGATAATTTGAAGCCCGATTGCACACCTTTGGTCATGCACAATAAAGAACTTGGGCCTGGGGATGCCGTCAAAATCAGCACGGCTAACAGATAGTAGATCCATGTATCAAAGCTCATCGTGAATTCTCCTTAACTCACTAAAACGACTAAATATTAAACACCAATATGTAATAAGCCCTCATATTAATCAACTAAATATTGCACTTAACGTCTTCGATATGAATACAAACATCTTTAATCTAGGCAATAAAAAACGCCATGCAGCAATGCATAGCGTTTAAACAAAACGTTTCAAATCGAACGTCTTACTAGATTTCAGGTTCTAAGCTTACAGCCCGATGACCGGATCATTCGCCTAATAGCTACCAACTAGTCTTTGTAGATAGAGAACTCATCAGCGCAAGCAACAAGCTGCTCACGAGTGATCATGAATACACCGTGACCACCATTAGAGAATTCAATCCAAGTGAATGGAATCTCTGGGTACTGATCCATCATATGAACCATTGAGTTACCTACTTCACAGATAAGAATACCGTCATCAGTTAGGTAGTCTGGCGCGTTAGCTAGGATACGGCGAACCAGTTTCAGGCCGTCAGTACCCGCAGCTAGACCAAGTTCTGGCTCGTGAGTGAACTCATCTGGCAGGCTGTTCATATCTTCCTCATCCACGTATGGTGGGTTAGATACGATCAGGTTGTATTTCTCTTTTGGCAGGTCACGGAACAGATCAGAACGGATTGGGAACACTTGTTGCTCCATGCCGTGATCTTGAACGTTCTGCTCTGCAACTTGCAATGCATCAGTAGAGATGTCAATTGCGTCAACTTCTGCTTCAGGGAATGCGTGTGCACAAGCGATAGCAATACAGCCACTGCCCGTACAAAGGTCCATGATGCGAGTCGGATCTTCAGTTAACCAAGGTTGGAATTGAGCTTCAATTAGCTCACCAATTGGAGAACGAGGCACAAGAACACGCTCATCAACGAAGAACTCAAGGCCACAGAACCAAGCTTTGTTCGTTAGGTAAGCCGTTGGTGTACGATCATTGATACGCTTGATTACACGCTCAACAATACGTAGACGCTCGCTGCTCGTTAGACGAGAGTTCAATACATGTGAAGGAACATCAATCGGCAGATAAAGAGTTGGTAAAATAAGTTGTACCGCCTCATCCCACGCATTATCAGTGCCGTGACCATAAAATAGGCCCGCTGCATTGAAGCGGCTAACAGTCCAACGAATCACATCTTGAAGCGTGTGTAGTTCTGATACCGCTTCTTCTACAAAAATCTTATCCAAAATTGTCTCCGAAAAGCGCTACAATACTGCTAATTACGTTTCAAATTAGAATTCATAACCTGATGAGCAAAAAAGACACCGATTTCGATGACGATTTCGCCCTGTTCAGCGATGCAGTAAAGGGCGTTAAAAAGTTGCAACAGGATACCATAATCCAGCAGCCAAAAAGAAATGCCAAACAAAAAGAAATTACTCGAACGGCAAGACAAGCCAGTGACAGCGAGTTTTATTTCTCAGATGAGTTCATTCCGCACCTTAGCGAAGAGGGTCCAACACGCTATGCGCGTGACGATGTCTCCAAGTATGAAGTGAAACGACTTCGTCGTGGTGTCTATGTACCAGACGTCTATCTGGATATGCACGGCATGACGCAGCAAGAAGCCAAACGCGAGCTTGGCGCTATGATCGCACATTGTGTGAAAGAAGGTGTCGCGTGTGCCTGTGTTCAACACGGCATCGGTAAGCACATCTTAAAAGAGAAAGTGCCTTTGTGGCTGGCTCAGCATCCGGATGTGATGGCCTTTCACCAAGCACCTCTTGAATTTGGCGGCAATGGTGCACTGTTAGTGTTGCTCTCTATCCCAGAGAAATAGAACGAGTCGTAAGCACATCACACCAAATAACAAAGGGCACCTCAATTACTGAGGTGCCCTTTTCTATTCTGGCTGTAGCTCTATGTTCTCTCAAACCCTAAGTTATGGGTTGATGTTCCACAGCAGCTCACCTTTTTGTGTCTCAAGGTCGAATTCAATACACGCTAAACCTGATGTTGGGAACATCGGCGGCGCCATACCGGTTGCAAATTCTGCTGTTAAATAGCCCACTAGAGGTAAATGAGAAACAAATAAAATGGTCTCTAGCTTTTCTACTTCAGCCATTGCCAAGGTCAAATCAAACACATCGTCAGACATTCCATAAGGCGTGATGTCATCACAGGTTTCCACTTTCTTTCCAGAAAACGCCTGAGATATCTCTAACCACGTTTCTTGCGCCCTCAAGTATGGGCTCACAAGCACTTTGTCAAACTGGCTAATGCCCTGCTCATGTGCAGCTTGAGCCACCGCAAGAGAAGCCATTTTACCGCGCTTAGTTAACGCTCGTTCTGCGTCCGAGTTAGCAAAATGCTCTGCTTCACCGTGGCGCATTATGAATATTTTCATGTTCTGTCCTGTCTACGTAACATTTCGAAAGTCGATATATCCCATATCAGCGATACGCTACTTAGCGTTTGGCCCTCAATCCAGAGGGAGCCGCAGTCTATATAAATAATTATATCAAGTCACTTGCTAAAGAGTTCGACTTTCTTAACAATCTTGTTAAAAGAAAATAAATCACTGATAAAAATCGATAAAAGTGATGTAGAAGTCGCCAAAAAAGCACTTCATATCCCAAAATATGATCACGAGGTTTGCACGCCGAACCATCGGGTACATAATTTAAAAACCACCTTCTTTGGAGATGCTCCAGTGCATTTAAGCCCCAACGATGAACATCAATACCGTTACCTCACCTTACATAACGGATTGCGAGTGCTTTTGGTTCAAGACCATTGTGCTCAAAAAGCCGCAGCTGCACTCGCCGTTAATGTCGGGCACTTTGATGATCCTGCCGACCGAGAAGGTTTAGCGCATTACCTAGAGCATATGCTATTTCTAGGAACTGAAAAGTATCCAAAGGTCGGAGAGTTTCAGAGTTTTATCAGCCAACATGGTGGCAGTAACAATGCTTGGACCGGAACAGAGCACACCTGCTTCTTTTTTGACGTCGAATTGAATGCCTTCGAGTCCGCTCTAGATCGCTTTAGCCAATTCTTTACCGCCCCTCTATTTAACGAAGAAGCACTAGATAAAGAGCGCCAAGCCGTTGATTCTGAGTACAAGATGAAACTCAACGATGATGCGCGACGCCTATACCAAGTTACCAAAGAGTTGGTTAATCACAACCACCCATTCTCGAAGTTTTCTGTCGGTAATATCGATACGTTAGGTGACAGAAATGGCGTTACTATTCGCGAAGAAATTCTCACATTCCATCAGCAACAGTACTCCGCCGACCTAATGACCCTAACGCTGTCCGGCAATCAATCATTAGATGAGATGCAAAGCTGGGTTGAGGAGCGCTTCAACTCAATCCCCAATCACAACCTTCAGGGCAAAAAGGTTGAGGTGCCCATTGTTGGCGAATTGAGCACTGGAGTTCAGGTACACGTAGAACCGGTTAAGGATGTCCGCAAACTGACCTTAACCTTCCCTATGCCGAGCATGGATGAACACTACGGTGTCAAACCGCTGTCATTCTTCGCACACCTATTAGGTTACGAAGGAGAAGGCAGTTTGATGATGCAGCTCAAAGAGAAAGGCTGGATAACATCACTCTCTGCTGGCGGTGGCGCAAGCGGCAGTAACTACCGCGATTTCACGGTGAGTTGCTCACTAACTATCGAAGGCTTAACCAAAACAGATCACATCATCCAAGCGGTGTTCCAATATATCAAGTTGATTGAACAACAAGGGATTGAAGAGTGGCGTTACCTTGAAAAACGTGCCGTTTTAGAATCCGCTTTCCGTTTTCAAGAGCCAGCAAGACCGCTCGATGTCGTCAGCCATTTGGTTATCAACATGCAACACTATCAAGAACAAGATGTGGTGTATGGCGACTATAAAATGTCGCATTTCGACGAAGATCTGCAACGTTCACTGCTTCCTTACTTAACCGTCGACAATATGCGTGCGACCATTATTGCTAAAGGTTTTGAATATGACAGAGAAGCAAAATGGTACTTTACGCCTTACTCGGTGACTCCTTTCACAGCTGAGCAAATTCAATGCTTTACCTGCATTAACCCCGGTTGGCAGTTTGAGCTACCCGGTAAGAACCCGTTTATTTGCTATGACTTAGACCCAGCAGAACTTGAAGGTGACACTGAGCATCCACAGCTGTTACAAGAGCTAGATGGTTTTAAGTTATGGCACCTGCAGGATCACCAGTTTAGAGTTCCTAAGGGTGTGGTGTATATCGCCATCGATAGCCCACACTCAGTAGCCAGCCCAAGAAACATCGTAAAAACACGCTTATGTGTTGAGATGTTCTTAGATTCTCTTGAAAAAGAGACCTATCAAGCTGAAATCGCGGGCATGGGTTACAACATGTACACCCATCAAGGTGGCGTGACACTGACACTCTCTGGATTCAGCGAAAAGCAACCACAACTGCTCAATATGATCCTAGAGCGCTTTCAGGCACGAGACTTTAGTCCAACACGCTTTGAAACCATTAAGCATCAACTTCTCAGAAACTGGAATAACGCGTCGCAAGACCGCCCAATTTCGCAACTGTTTAACGCAATGACGGGTATTTTACAGCCTAACAACCCACCATATGCGGTGCTCATTGAAGCGCTAGAAACGATTGAAGTCGATGAGCTCTCTTCATTTGTTCAATCTATTTTGGCCGAGATTCATGTTGAAATGTTTGTGTATGGCGACTGGAGACAAGCTGATGCACACAAGATGGCTGAAACACTCAAGGATGCCCTACGAGTTAAAGACCAGGCTTATGAAGAGTCACTGCGCCCATTAATCATGCTGGGTGAAAACGGTAGCTTCCAGCGTGAAGTAGTCTGCAATCAAGATGATTCAGCGATCGTGGTTTATTATCAATGCCCTGATATTTCGCCAAAGAATATTGCGCTGTATTCGTTAGCCAACCATTTGATGTCTGCGACATTCTTCCATGAAATACGCACCAAGCAGCAACTGGGCTACATGGTTGGTACCGGCAATATGCCGCTCAATCGACATCCCGGCATAGTGCTTTATGTACAATCGCCGAATGCTGCTCCTGCTGATTTACTAGTCTCAATCGATGAGTTTCTCAACGCCTTTTACATGGTGTTGTTGGAACTCAATGACTACCAATGGCACAGCAGTAAACGAGGCCTTTGGAATCAAATATCAACACCAGATACGACATTGCGAGGACGTGCTCAGCGCTTATGGGTTGCGATAGGTAATAAGGACTTGGAGTTCAATCAGAGAGAACGAGTACTAGAAGAGCTCAAAGGGCTCACTCGCTCAGATATGATGCGTTTTGTGGTTAGTCAGCTTAAGCCACGTACTGCTAATCGACTGATTATGCACGCACATGGTAACGCTCACAGCGAGGAAGAGAAACTATCCGCTGGTGTGGAAATAGGCTCTATTGATGAGTTTCAATTGCGCCCGAAAGATACTGAGCTTGGCTAATTAATAGGCTAACAATTCAAAAGGTTGATGTGAAAGCATCAACCTTTTTTATTGGATGAAGCACAAAATCAGATCTCCTATTACGCTCCTCCGTCGCTTTAGGAGATGACGTTAGTTTTGATTGAGATCTGTTTTACCACCTGCCTTATCAACGAAATAGCTGTACTTTCTACCTCTCTATCGTCATTCCCAAGAGGGAGGAACGGACGAGTCGGGAGTCTCCCATACCGTTCAGCTCTTCCAAACAGAACGCATGACTCCCTTGTAACTCTCGAGAAGGAAAAATGACTGAGTCGAGAATCTCCCATCCCGATCAGCTCTTACAGACAGACCCCACCTCTCCCCGTCATTCCCGAGAAGGAGGAACGACTGAGTCGGGAATCTCATATATTCCAAACTGCCCAGAAACAAAAAGCCCGCATCAACTGCTTGATACGGGCTCAATATTTAGCTGACTAGAGAATTACTTGTAGAAAGATTCATCCAGACCAGCTCGTGTCAGTAGGCCATCACATGGTGCGAAGCGATCGCCATACTTAACAGCAAAGTCGTTCATCATCTCAACCAGTGACTTAATACCAATTTGGTCCATGTAACGGAACGGACCGCCCAGGAATGGAGGGAAACCAATACCGAAGATAGCACCAATATCGCCATCACGAGGGCTGCGGATAATGCCTTCATCTAGACAACGAACCGCTTCATTCAGCATAGGCAACACACAACGCATTGCGATGTCGTTATCACTTAGCTTCGGCTCAGGTTGCAGCTTAAGTAGCTTGTAAACAGACTTATCGACTTCCTTCTTCTTACCTTTGTAAGTGTAGAAACCTTTACCGCTCTTACGGCCTTTACGGTTGTCATTCAGAAGAATGTCGAACACATCAGGGCCTTGGAAACGGTCACCTAACTCATTGACTAGAATCGGGATGATCTTAGCACCAATATCCACACCGACTTCATCTAGCAAGGTAATTGGGCCAACCGGGAAGCCAAAATCTAGCAGTGCACTATCCAGTTTTTCAATCGGCTCATTCGCTAGTAGCAGATGTGCCGCTTCATTCATGTACGGAGCCAGAATACGGTTCACATAGAAACCTGCCGTGTCTTTAACAACAATCGGCGTTTTGCCTTGCTTCTTCGCCAATGCTACTACCGTCGAGATAGTCTCTTCTGACGTTGTTTCATGAGGGATAACCTCAACTAGCGGCATTTTCTCTGCAGGACTGAAGTAGTGAAGGCCTACCACGTTTTCTGGACGCTGAGCCTTCTCTGCAATCTTATGGATTGGCAGTGATGAAGTATTCGTCGCGAAAATAGTTTCTGGCTTCGCATTTTGTTCAATGTCTGCAACCATAGACTGCTTCAGGTCTAGATCTTCAAACACCGCTTCAATCACTACGTCTGTGTGATTGAAGCTAGTAAAGTCGATACCACCAGAAAGCTGAAGCATCTTACTTTCAAGACCGGCACGGCTCAGAATACGACGTTTGCGCTGCTTATCGAATAACTTGTAGTTGTAGTTAAGCGCGTTTAGGACACCGTCATTTGATACATCTTTAATACGAACCGGTACTTTTGCTTTCGCTACACTCACATGGCTAATACCTGCGCCCATCAATCCGCCGCCTAAAACACCAACGCGCTTAACCGCTTTTGGCTCTGCATCTGCACCGTGTTCCTTCTTCATTTCAGTAGTAGCAAAGAAGATAGAACGAAGTGCTTTTGACTCAGAAGTCATTACTAGCTCAGAGAAACGCTTCGCTTCATACTGAAGACCTTTTTCAAAGCCATTCTCTAGGCCATAACGAATCACATCCAGAATCGCGTCAGCTGCTGGGTAGTTACCACGAGTTTTCTGATTGGTCTTCTTCGCAGCTTGTTCAAAAATCACTTTACGACCAAGGCCGTTGCGAGAGATAAGTTTCTCTTTCGTCGAAGCTTGGCTCTTAGAAGCAAGGCGCTTGCCTTTTTTGCTACCCGTATTCTTTTCAACGTAGCTTTTCGCTACTTCAAGCAAAATCGTATCTGGGACACAAGCATCTACAACACCAAGCGATTTCGCTTTCTTAGCACGCAGCTGCTTACCAGTAAGAATCAGGTCGAGTGACGGTAGCAAACCAATTAAACGAGGCAGACGTTGCGTACCACCAGAACCTGGTAGTAAACCTAGCTGAACTTCAGGCAGACCAAGACGAGTCTTATCTGAATCGGTACACACACGGTAGTCACACGCTAATGCGAGCTCTAAACCACCACCAAGACATGGACCATGAATTGCAGCAACAACTGGGTAAGGAAGATCAGACAATGCTTGGAACATCTTCTGACCTTGGCGTGCTAGAGATTGTGCTTCATCAGCGGTTTTACACGCATCCAGCATTCGAACGTCTGCACCCGCGATAAAGTTATCTGGCTTAAGAGAGTGAACAATTAGGCCTTTAACGCGGCTTTGTTTTTCTTTTAGCTGTTCAAAGATCGCTTTCATCTCTTCAGCAAAAGCCGCTTGTAGCGTGTTCATTTTCTCACCTGGTACATCAATCGCTAGCCAAGCAATGTCTTGGTCGTCGATGTTAAGAGAGAATGCGGTCGCTTTCTTTTTCGGTGCTTCAGTCACTGGAGTTGACTCCGCGTTAGTGACTACTTCTTTTTCTGTTGTTGCATCAAGAGTCGTAGACATTATTCTACCTCCAAGATCATTGCTGCACCTAAACCACCAGCTGCACACGCTGTATTCAGTGCCAAGCCGCCACCGCGACGTTTTAATTCACGTAATGTTTGAGTCATCATGCGCGCGCCAGTTGCTGCAAACGGGTGACCGTAAGCAATTGAACTACCCAGCACGTTGAACTTATCCATATCAATCTCACCGATCGCTTTATCACGGCCAAGATTCTTCTGTGCGAACTCATCACTAGCAAACATCTTCACATTCGCTAGAACTTGAGCTGCAAAGGCTTCATGCATCTCGATAAGCGTAAGGTCCGATAGCTCTAAACCAGTGTTTTTCAATACTTGCGAGGTCGCGTAAGTCGGGCCCATTAGCATATCCGTTTCAACACCAATCGCTGAGAACGCATAGCCACGAATATAACCCAGCACTTCTAAGCCTAGTTCTTTCGCTTTGCCTTCGCGCATCAACATCACAGCTGCACCGCCATCAGTCAGCGGCGTTGCATTCGCAGCAGTCACACTGCCGTATTTTCTATCGAACGCAGGGCGAAGCTTTGCGTAACCTTCAACCGTAGAGTCATGACGAATGTTGTTATCTTCCGCTAGGTACTTTTTGTACGGTGCCGGAAATGCCGTCATTACTTCATCTTTAATCTTGCCGTCTTTCCATGCTTGAGACGCCAAAGAGTGAGAACGGTGAGCAAGTGCATCTTGAGCTTCACGAGTAATACCGTGTGTCTTTGCCATCTGCTCAGCGGTTTGGCCCATCGATAAACCAGTCGAGTATTCAGCAACTGCAGGCGGCACTGGCATCAAGTCCTTTACTGAAAGTGTTTTGAGGATTTTCAGTTTTTGGCCCATGGTTTTCGTTTTGCTCAGCGCTAGCAAGTTAGCGGCAAGCTTTTTAGAAACGCCAATCGGCAATACAGAAGAAGAATCTGCACCACCAGCAATGCCGACATCAATCGTGCCAGCCATAATGCTTTCGGTCACATTAACTGCAGCTTGGAAACTGGTCGCACACGCTCGAGTCACACTGTAGGCATCAGTATTAATATCCATGCCTGTGCCCAACACGATTTCACGCGCGATGTTCGGTGCTTCTGGCATTTGCACTACTTGGCCGAACACGACTTGTTCGATAAGCGCAGGATCGACATCAGTTCTTGCAAGCATTTCGCTCACAACCATTTTGCCTAAGTCGACCGCAGGCACTTGACTAAATTCTGTGCTCTGGCGAGCGAATGGGGTTCGTAATCCAGCGACAACGGCAACACGTTCTCCAGAACGCGTTTTGACTTCCTGTTTGCCCATGGTTTCTCCTTAAAGTTAAGAGGTCTGACCTGAAGCATTGTAAAGAAGTTGTTAATTAAATCAAACGAGCGTTTAAATAAACGTGATACGAGTATCTCACTGTCTGAAAATATAACTGCAAATTCAGGCGAACCTTTTGGGGTGAAGGGTTGTCCTAAGATACTAAACTATTGTAAGTAAAGACTGTTATAGCGATGTAGGAGATTGGTTTTCTTGAGGCAAAAAAAACCACACAATACTGTGTGGTCGGAATGTGTATAAAGCAATTAACTTAACGCCAATTGAAATAATCAGTTTCCTGATTAGGAGAAAGTAAAGTCAGCCTTCAAAAGGAAGTGCCGTCTTGCTCAACATGCTAGCCACGAATGACTAACTAGACGACAAGGTGTACTATAACTTTTTCAGGGTCTTAGATTTTGAAGTAGATCAATTTTAATGTGATTTTACGATTTCCTGCCGCTCGTTCGCTCTAAAGACGAAACAGACTATAAAACGAAGCACAACGTATAGAGGACAGCTATACGCAGAGCAATTATGGAGGCTCGAGTGTCAATAATAAAAATGTTTGGAAAGAAAAAAGCCAAACGTCCGGTCAACTCTGATATGGACAAACAAAGAAAATATGAAGCACTCGTACGTGCCTATCACCGTGACCTCTTCCGCTACGCCTATTGGTTATGCAAAGACAAAAGCATTGCCGAAGATTTAGTGCAAGAAACTTGCCTTCGTGCTTGGAAATCACTCGATAGCCTACAAGATGAAAAAGCCGCGAAGTCTTGGCTGATTACTATCTTGCGCCGCGAGAATGCTCGACGTTTTGAACGCAAACAATTTGATCTGGTTGATATCGACGATCATGGTAACGATGCCAGTGTCAGTGATGACCCGCACCATCAACACCAATGGTTGCAAGTCCAGATAATGAAACTTGAAATTGATTACCGTGAACCTCTCTTCTTACAAGTGATTGGTGGTTTTAGTGGTGACGAGATCGCGGATATTCTCGATCTCAACAAAAACACGGTGATGACACGTTTATTCAGAGCTCGAAACCAATTGAAAGAGATGCTGGATACAGAAGAAGCAGAGAGGGGGCAACATAATGGATGATTTAGAATTTCGTCGTCGTGTATTGTCGGAACCTAAACAGCGCACACAAGATATTGTTGATGCAGCCGCGAGCAGTGAAGCTAACAGTCACTTTTTAGATGACGTACTATCGCTTGATAAGCAGATCCACTCTGCAATGAATGTAGATGTGCCAGACGATCTTGCCGATCGCATTCTGTTCAATCAAACCTCAAGCGAAGAGAGCAAAGTCGTAAGGCCTACGTTTGCGAGACGTGCAATGGCAATGGCGGCTTCTGTAGCGTTTGTTGCTGGTCTATTAGTGGGCCAAGTAAACTGGGGGAATGCATTAGTATCTCCAGCACAAGCAAGCTTGGCTGATACGGCGATGCAGCATGTTATCGATGAAAAAAGCTTTGTGAGTACTATCGATGAACAAGTTACATCACAGCAAATCAATGCAAAAATGAACCCATTTGCTTTTCAGTTTGATGAAGCCTTCCCATACCACGTCTATTACCTGAACCATTGTGGTTTTGGGAAGTCTAACGCAGTGCACATGGTATTCCAGGGTGAAAAAGGCAAAGTTACGCTATTTCTAACTAGCATCCCGACAGACAAACCGGTCGACTTTGACGAAAAAGGGATGTCAGGTTCGGTAATGCCGATTGATAACAGCAGTTTGATACTCGTCGGTGAAAATGGCGAGGATGTTTCTAAAATCTCAGAAAAGCTGACGAAAATGATCAAACCGATGAGCTAATCAGCTCTCAAAGCCCCTCAATAAAAGGCCCAGCAATATACTCTTGATATTGCTGGGCTTTATTTATAAATAAAACACCAATCCATTCACAAAACCAATAACTCTAGAGTTAAAACTCTAAAAAACAGCATTTCGCACCATTTTCGTGCCAGATAGGCGTCATTTCCATAATTTTCCACTCAAATTTTCCAATGGTCGGATTTGTATATCGTATACTTGCGAATAGGATCAGCCACCATTGAGCAATTGCTCAAATTAATCGCCCTGTAGAGGCGGATATATAAAGGAATAAATGAATGACTACCAACAACACGCGTCTGTTTAAAAAGTCTCTTTTAGCAGTAACAATTACACTGGCGTCTTCGCAAGCGATGGCAGCAGGTTTCCAACTTAACGCACAATCAGCAACCGGCATCGGTCGTGCTTTCGCTGGTGATGCAGTAATCGCAGATAACGCGTCAGTAATGGCACGTAACCCTGCGGCAATGGCACTATTTGACAAAACTGAGCTATCTCTTGGTTTTGAAAGCATCACTTCTATGATTGAAGTTAAAGACGCTGAATACAAATCTCTCGGAACTCTAAACCAACCTGTATCAGTTGCAGATACTGACGACGTTGGCGATACTTCAATTGCACCAAACATCCACCTTATCGTTCCAGTAAACGAAAAGTTTGCTTGGGGCGTGAACGCTTACTCTAACTTTGGTACAAAAACTGAGTTTTCAGACGATTACGTTGGTACTGAGTATGGTGGTTTGACTGATGTAATGAGCATCAACTTCGGTTTAGCTGGCTCATACCGCTTGAACGAGCAATGGAGCTTTGGTGCTGGTTTAGACCTAATCTACGGTCAAGGCACAATGAAGCGTACTGGTAGTCAGACTCTTCCAGGATTAGCAGGTGTAGATCTAGTAAACGTAGACGAAGCTGATGGTTGGGCTGTTGGCTTCAACGTAGGTACGGTTTACGAGCTCGATGAGAATAACCGCTTTGGTTTATCTTACCGTTACAGCCCTGAAATCACAGCTAAAGATGACAAGGGTCAAGAGATCACTCTTCCTTTACCAGATATGGCTGAATTCTCTGGTTACCACAAAATTGAAGACACCAAGTTTGCTGTCCATTACTCTGTTCAATGGATCGGCTGGAGTGCATTTGATCAAATCGACTTTGAAAACCTACAAGGTTCGCCTCTTGGCTCTAGTTACCAAAAACAATACCAGTGGCAAGATGGCTGGCACTATGCGGTCGGTGGTACATACTACCTAAATGATACTTGGACACTGCGTACAGGTTACATGTATGACACAAGTGCACAAGATGAGCTAACTTCAATCTCAGTTCCAGATTCTGACCGTCAATGGCTATCTGCTGGTTTCACTTACCACATCGATGACAAGTCTAACGTTGACTTCGGTTTCACATACCTACTTGGGGATGACGTAAAAGTTAACGAGTCAACAGTAGTTGCAGGGCCAGGTGGCACTCCAATCGAAGCTTCTTCTATCAGTGCAACAACACACGCTGACGCAATCCTGCTAGGTCTACAATACAGCCGCAGCTTCTAATATAAGCTGAGTTATAAATCTCAAAGGGTCGCGTTATGCGACCCTTTTTTATTGCCTAAACTACTGACCAACATCAATTTAAGCTTACAGCTGTAGCCTACACAGGTCATATCTAGCTACAAGTGTACGCTCAAATTCGATCACACACTCGAAACATTCAGACTATTAAGCTAATAATCAGTCATATTTTATCATTTAATCGCTAAAACACTGTTTTACTCGAATTTCATTTTTAAAGTAATAACTCTAAAAGTAGAATCGTGACACTAAATACTTATAATTCAGCGAACATAATAATGAAAATGAATAAGACTCTTCTATCTACTGCAGTGGCAGTTGGACTACTTTCAACTTCTACGGTGACTCAAGCGGCGGGCTTTCAACTAGCAGAATACTCAGCAACAGGCCTGGGCCGAGCTTACGCTGGTGAAGCAGCAATGGCTGACGGTGCAGACGCACAATGGCGTAACCCTGCAATGCTGACTTACCTAGAAGGCACTCAAGTTTCAGTTGGTGCTATCTATGTAGATCCAAACATTGACATTGACGGCACCTCTACAACACCTCGAGGTACAACGAGCTCAAACTCTAGTGACTTCGCCCACAGTGCAGTAATTCCAAACTTTTATGTTTCTCATAAGTACAACGACAAATTCGCGTTAGGTTTTGCGGCTGGCACGAACTACGGCATGGAAACTGACCTAGGTACAGACTTCGGTGGCGCAAACCACGGCAACGAAGCAAGCGTTAAAACCATGGAGCTAAACCTTAACGCCGCTTACCAAGTACTTGAAAGCGTATCTATTGGCGGAGGTATTCGCTACGTAATGGCTGAAGGCAGCTTTGGTGCGGTATCTACTGCGAACTCTTTAGCTCCACTGCAACCAGGTACTGCTCTGAAATATATGGAAGGTGATGATACTGCGTGGGGTTGGCAAGTAGGTACAGCTTGGCAAATCAACGAAAATAACCGCCTTGGTTTTACCTACAAATCAGAAGTAGATCTAACCCTTGAAGGCCACGCAAATGGCGCTGCTTTCGATAAGGCTGCAGCTGAAAGCGCTGGATTAGGTGCTATAAAACCAAAATATAGTGGCTCGATGGAACTAGCTTTACCAGCTACAGCAGAACTGGCAAGTTTCCACCAACTTACCAACAAAGTAGCGGTTCACGCGAGCGTTAACTGGACAAATTGGAGCAGCTTCAAAGAGCTTGTGGCAGATATTCCTGAGTTTGGCTCAAAACGTACTCAAGATATCAAAGAAGAAAACTGGAAAGACAACTACCGCTTTGCTATCGGTACAACTTACCAAATGACACCTAAGCTTGCCCTACGTTCTGGTATCGCATACGACACTTCAGCGGTAAGCGAAGAACACCGCACAGCAACGATTCCAGAAACAGACCGTACTTGGCTAAGTATTGGTGCTGGCTACCAGTGGTCTGAGCAACTGACTTTAGATGCTGGCTTCACTTACATCCTAGCGAAAGACGCAAAAATGGTTGAAGATGACGCAGCTTCTGCACCATTTGGTGGTAACTTCGAAGGTGAAGTGACTGGTAGCATCTGGCTAGTTGGTGTACAAGCTAACTACCGCTTCTAATCTACTGATCTAAAAGTAGAAAGCATTAAAAAGGCTCGATGTTGTTTTCAACATCGAGCCTTTCTTTTATCGGTTTCCTAAATCGAGTTTCTAGTAGTCTTCTAGATAACCATCGATGAAATCTTCTTCTTCAAGATCCACCTCTTCTGGTTCAATCTCAGCTTTAAAATCACGACGTTGGATGTAGACATCACGTGTTAGCGCGTATGGATCTGGAGAGTCATCTAACAAGGCTTCTTGAGATACTAACTGAGCACGTGTTTCCATCCCTTCAAAGGCCCACTTGCCCAGACCGGCCCAAATGTTCAACAAAGACAGAGGCACATAGAGGCTGTCCACCTGACTCGTCACTTCACGAGTCGTGACAGGACCGTAACCTGGCACCATAAAATACGGCCCATTTCCTACACCGTAATGACCAATTGCATCAGAGAAAGATTTATCATCATATTTGGTGATCCCGGCTTCGCTAGCAATGTCAATCAAACCTAACAAACCAAACGTCGAGTTAATCCAAAAACGATTAAAATGGTCAACTGCTTTTCTGCCATTACCCATAAGTAAGTTATTCACCATACTGGCTGGTTCGTCTAAATTGGCGAGAAAATTGGAGATTCCTGTGCGAATGGGGGCAGGTGTGTAATCAACATAAGCGACAGACACCGGCCGAACCAAATAAGGATCTAAGTAGTCATAATTGACCGTCCACATCGCTCGGTTGAAACCTTCAAAAGGATCATTCGGGTGGGACTCTTCGACGTATTCAGAGGTTTCAAGATTATTATTGCTTTCATCTGGCGCACTAGAGCAGCCCACCGTAAGGCTTGCGATAAAGAGTAAACTCGAGAGTCTTAAAACACTGACAGACATATCACCTTTCCATAAGGAATAATAAAAAGGCCAGCAATCGCTAGCCTCAATTGTTGGCGTAAGTCTATACCGTTTATATAAAAATCGGAATAGCTACCCCCTATGCAAAATGCCAATTAATATTGCTTATTGATGTTAATTGTTACTGGCGTACCCAACTCCACCACTTTACTTTCGCCATACCAATCACCATCTCGGGTTGAGACATTACCATCAGAATCAAGCCTCGCTCTCACCATCAAAGTATCAAGACTAGACAATTTTTGACCTTGGATCATGCTATTACCGTCATCAAGTACAACTGTACGAGGGAATGAACCCAGCGGATAACGTGCCGCAGCAATGGGCATACGTGAGCCATCCGCTCGGTGCACAGAGACAACGAGCACTGACTTAGGGTCCGCATCCACCTCCGCGGATAGTTTAAGTGTTACTGCCACACTTTTGCCTTGGTCAACACCCATCACGTCGCCCATTTTCTTCTGAGCGCTTTCGATGCTGCGAGAAAGCATTTCATAACGGCTGTCTTGTGGACCAATCATCTGTTGCATGATGCTCCAGTACTTAACCGCACCCGGGTAATCTTGACGCTCAAATGCATCGAATGCGAGTAGCGAGAACACACGAAGATCAACGTAATCGTTTTGAACCAAACGACTTAGAAGCAAGCGAGCTTGGTTTTGCTCTGCCTCATCTGGAGACAACATCAGTGCTTGTGCAAAGCCAAGTTGAACGTCTTCGTCTTTAGGCTCTAACTTATAAGCACGCTCCATCGCATCAATCGCGGTTTGTGCATCACGGTTAGCTAGCGCAATACGACCCAGTAGCAACCAACCCGTTGAATCTTTTGGTTGGTAATGCAAGCGAGTACGTAGTGCTAGTGTCAAATCTTCCAGTTCATCATCAGTTAGCGTACCGCCTTCTGATGACATTAGCTTTTTAGATAGCTCAGGAAGGTTATTGCTGACTTCTTGCCAATGTTGAACCTTGTCTAACGCACCAAACTTAAAGTACATACCGTAAGTAACTGCAACAACCAAAATGATTGACGGAACAACCACGCCAAGCGTTGAGATATGAGTCTTTTTCATCTCTTGCTTAGCAGGGACATCGTCAAGCAGAGATTGTTTCAAATCAGCGATCAGCTCCTGTTGGTTATCAACAAGACCTTCTTCTGCTTCTACTTCTAACTCATCAAGACGGTCTTTGTAGAATGCTTTGTTCAATTCATCGCGAAGCACATCATCGTTGTTTGCCTTTTTATTAATAAAAGGCAGAACAATCATCAAGATTGCTGCTAGCGAAAGAATAATGGTCGAAACCCAAAATAGAGTCATTACTGTTTATCTCCGTCGTTCTCTTCATCGAGTAACGCTTTTAAACGTGCTTCTTTGTCTGCATCCCAGTCTTTATCTGACTCTGTTGCCGCTTGTGATTTTGACTTTCTGCTTCGTACAATGATCAAGCCAAATCCAAACACAACCACTGCAAATGGACCGATCCATAGGATCGACGTCGCAAGTGTTAGTGGCGGATTGTAAGTCACGAAGTTACCGTAACGGGCAATCATGTAATCAATGATGTCTTGCTTCGACTTACCTTCTTTTGTCATCTCGTACACTTTTTGGCGCAAGTCGACCGCTAATTCAGCATTCGAGTCACCAATTGTGTTGTTCTGACATTTAGGACAACGCAGCGTGTTGCTCAGCTCTTTAAACTGCTGTTCTTGGTCAACGTTATCGAATTCATGAAATTCGATAGGCGCTGCAGACACAGTCGCTGAAATCGCCAACGTAGCAAATAAAGTAATCAGAGCCTTCTTAATCATTTCGCTTCCTCCAACAACTCGTTATACATCGGCTCAAGCGTCGATGCCCAGTTCGTTGGGTTCACATCCCCCACATGGCGATAACGAACAACGCCATTGGCGTCGATTAGGAAAGTCTCCGGAGCACCATAAACGCCAAGATCTAGGCCTAACATGCCGTTACCATCGAATAGGCTTATCAGATATGGGTTCCCCAACTCTTTTAACCACCCCACAGCCTTATTACGTTCGTCTTTATAGTTTAAACCAATAATCTTAACGCCCTTGTCAGCAAGCTGATTTAAGTAAGAATGCTCTGCATAACAAGTGGGACACCAAGTTGCCCAAACATTTAGTAACAGCGGTTCGCCTTTAAAGATAGCTTGGTCATGAAGCTTGCCTGGTTGCTCTAAGTCTTCTAAATCAAATTTGGGTACAGGCTTACCAATTAACACTGATTCAAGTTTAGTCGGGTCATCACCCGACTGGTTGCGCATCAATTGTGTTGCAAATATTCCGGCTAGAACCATGAATGCAATTAATGGAATGAATAAAATCTTTTTGCTCATTCGAGTTAAATCTCCTGCTCTTTAGCCGACTTTTTGGATGGTTTACGGAAGCGGTAACGACGATCACTGATAGCAACAATACCACCTATTGCCATGATCAAAGAGCCCGCCCAAATCCAGCGCACAAATGGTTTGTAGTAAATACGAACAGCCCAAGATTTGTTGTCGTCTAAACGTTCACCCATTGCGATGTAAAGGTCACGAGTTACCCCGCGGTCAATTGCTGCCTCAGTCATCATAGACTTGGCAGTGCTATAAAAGCGTTTTTCTGCATGAAGTGTGTTGACGTACTTACCTTGTTTTGTGATTTCAAAGTCAGCAATGTAGCCATCGTAGTTTGGACCATCTTTATCTCGAACACCCGTGAATAAGAAATCGTATCCTTCAAGCTGATAACTCTGCCCGGGCTCTAGACGAACATCACGTTCGATACTGTAATTCTGTACCATCGCGATACCAATTACAGTGACCGCTAAACCAATGTGACCACACACCATAGCCCAGTGACTGCGTGGTAGCTTGGTCAGCCCCTTCATGAACGTGTGGCGGTGAGTCGCACGCTCGTGCAGTTCGAAGCCATGCATGAAGATGATCCAGAATGCCATCACCCAGCCTGCAAACGCAGTACCACTGAAACGATCGGCCAGTACCATCACCAAAAGCGCACTCAAGCCCAACGAGAATACACCTGAAATAACCATCGGCTTAACGAGCTTAGATAGGTTGTCACGCTTCCAACGGATAAGAGGACCGATACCCAACAGGAACGAGAACGGAATCATTAACCAGAAGAACAACATGTCGAAGAATGGCGCACCGATAGATACCGAGCCCAAACCTAACTGTTTGTGGACGAGTGGTAGTAGAGTACCAACTAACACCACTACTAGAGCAGCAATCAACAGGATGTTGTTACCTAGTAGTGCGTTTTCACGTGAGACTAGATCGAAGTTACCGCGAACACGTACTGACGCACCTTTCACTGCGAACAGCAATAGTGAACCACCGATAACAAAGACTAAGAAGCCTAGGATGAACATACCACGAGCCGGATCCGACGCGAACGCGTGAACCGATACCAAGATACCCGAACGCACTAAGAAAGTACCTAGTAAGCTCAACGAGAATGCAGAGATTGCAAGTAGTACTGTCCAAGCTTTAAAAGTACCGCGCTTTTCTGTAACCGCAAGCGAGTGCATTAGCGCTGTACCTGCCAACCAAGGCATGAAAGATGCGTTTTCTACTGGATCCCAAAACCACCAGCCACCCCAGCCAAGTTCGTAGTAAGCCCACCAAGAACCTAGAGCGATACCAATTGTTAGGAATAGCCAAGCCGCAATTGTCCAAGGACGAGACCAACGAGCCCAAGCCGTATCCAAACGACCACTCATTAGAGAAGCGATAGCAAAAGAGAACGCTACTGAGAACCCTACATAACCCATGTAAAGCATCGGCGGGTGAATAATCAAGCCCGGATCTTGCAGTAGCGGGTTCAAGTCACGGCCATCAACAGGGAAGAAAGGCAGTGTACGTAGGAATGGGTTAGACGTTACGATGATGAACAGCAAGAAGCCGACACTGATCAAGCCCATGATAGCCAATACGCGAGCCACAGACTCTTGAGGCATACCACGGCTGAATGTCGCTACTGCTACCGTCCAACCTGCTTGGATAAGTACCCAAAGCAACAATGAACCTTCGTGTGCACCCCAAACAGCCGTAATTCGGTAGTACCAAGGTAGTTGGCTGTTTGAGTTACTTGCAACGTATTGAATCGTAAAATCATTTGTGTAAAACGCGTAACACAAGATAAAGAACGAAATCACTAAGAATCCGAACATACCCCACGACAAAGGTCGTGCGCTGTTCATCAGTAATGTGTTATTTCGAGCGGCTCCATACAGTGGGAGCACGCTTAGCAGCAATGCAAGTCCCAAGGACAGGATCATCGCAAAATGGCCGATCTCGGCTATCATTGAGCTTTTCCTTCTTTTTGTTCAGTCGTGTATTGCAAAGGCTCATGTGTTTTCTTCATTGCTTCCGCAACTTCAGAAGGCATGTACTCTTCATCGTGCTTTGCCAACACCTCAAACGCTTCGATTGTCGTTGCGTCTTTTAAGACACCTTGAGCAACAATACCTTGACCTTCACGGAAAAGATCAGGAAGGATACCATCGTATAAGATTGTTACTTTTGGGCCGACATCAGCTAAATCGAAGCTAACTCGCAATGACTCGTTATCACGGCTCACAGAACCAACGACAACCATTCCACCAATGCGTAGGCGTTGACCAACTTCAGGTTTCTTACCATCTTTACCATTAACAAGCTCAGTTGGTGTGTAGAACAGATCCATGTTCTGGTTAAGTGCATAAACAATCAATCCAACAGTTGCACTGATACCAAAAAAGATCGCTAAGACAATGCCCAGCCTCTTTTTGCGTCTTGGGTTCATAGAGTGTTCTCCATATTTTTTGCTGCATCGATACGAGCTTGACGGCCAACCTTAGCTTGTACTTCAGTTAGTAATTGCTTACCACGACGAACGCTTACCACGAGTAAGATGATCATCGAGAGAAATGTGATTCCAAATGCGCTCCATACGTATGAGGCGTAACCACCCATGGCAAAGAAATCACTCAAAGATTCAAAATACATAATTACCTACCCTACTACGCTTTATCAGCCGCAAGCTTGCGAACCCATGGACGATGACTTTCTTTGCTAATGATTTCGTTACGGAAACGAATCATGGTCAGAGCGCCAAAGAAAAAAGCGAAACCGAAGATGTTGAGAAGAAGCGGCCATAGCATGTCACTTGAAATCGAAGGTTTTGCGAACTTGGTGATCGTTGCGCCTTGATGAAGTGTGTTCCACCACTCTACCGAGAAGTGAATAATAGGGAGGTTAATCACGCCGACGATAGCCAAAATACCCGCCGCTTTTGCTGCTGTTTTTTGGTCATCAAACGCGTGGTGCAGTGCAATTACACCTAGATATAAGAATAGAAGAATCAGCTCTGAGGTTAGGCGTGCATCCCAAACCCACCAAGCGCCCCACATTGGCTTACCCCAAACGGCACCCGTCAGCAGTGCGATAAAGGTAAATACCGCTCCAATCGGTGCCATCGCCAACGCCGCCATGTCAGATAGCCTTACCTGCCATACCAATCCAATGAATGCAGCGATCGCCATCGACATGTACACACCCATCGACCAAATGGCAGAAGGAACGTGAATGTAGATAATTCGGAAACTATCACCCTGTTGATAATCAGAAGGTGCGAACGCAAGGCCCCACACCGTACCAACGGATAGACACAATAGCGCTAGGATTGAGAACCACGGCAGAAGTTTACCAGCAAGCTGGTATGACGTTTCTGCTTTGGCATAGGGATGGAGCCATTTCCACATGTTGTAATCTCACTCTTACTTCATATTGCTTACAGCTACTAAAGCTATAATTATAATAATATATTTGTTCTGCTTTCTGTTTTGCTGACTCTATGAGTCTCATCGAACACTTTGGTTCACTTTAGCTATACGATACTGATACCGTTATCAGTTCACACTCACACGAAGTGCGGCACTGATCGCAAAAGGAGTTAGCGTCATCGCGCCCATCAACATGGCGCCAAGGATCGCTAATTGACCATTGTATGCAACACCCAACGCCGCAGCGTCAATCGCTGACGTTGCGAAAATCAAAATAGGGATGTACAGCGGCAAAATCAGCAGGCTCAGTAACACCCCGCCCTTCTGCAACCCAACCGTCAAAGCAACACCAATCGCCCCAATAAAGCTCAAGGCAGGCGTTCCGACAAGCAAAGTCATCACAACAGAGAGCCAAGTGTCAAAATCCAATGACAACAAAACAGCCAACAATGGGCTAATTAAAATTAATGGTAACCCAGTCAATAGCCAGTGTGCTATGACCTTGGACAATACTACCAACTGCAACGGGATGGGCATCAGCATCATCTGTTCAAGGGCGCCATCTTGAAAATCATCACGAAATAGGCGCTCAAGAGAGAGCAATGCTGAGAGCAACGCGGCAACCCAAACAATACCCGCAGCAATACGTGCAAGTAGGTTTGGCTCTGGGCCGATACTCAAAGGGAAAAGCGTGATAACAATAATGAAGAACCACAGCGGATTAAAGATATCCGCCTGACGTCGAAAAGCGATAAGTAGTTCACGTCGGATAATGGTGGTCATTGAAGAGATCATATTACTCACCCAACTTTATTTTTCTTAGTTTCGGGCTATCAGCAAACATATCTTGGTGGGTAGTGAGTAGCACAATCCCACCGTTATCCGCATGCTGAGAAAAAAGCGATTCTAGAACCTTAACGCCCTGCTTATCAATCGCAGTCAACGGCTCATCGAGAATCCACAACATCTGCTTACTTAACCAAAGGCGAGCTAAAGCAACGCGACGTTGTTGGCCAGCAGACAATTGACCCGCAGGCACATCTTCTCGTCCGGCAAGCCCTACCTGAGCAAGCGCTTGGTAAAGCTCTTCCTTGTTCGTTTCGCCACAATGAATTGACTGGTAGAAACTGAGGTTCTCATAAGCGCTAAGCTCACGTTTTACGCCAGTTTGATGGCCAAGAAAAAGCAGATTTTGATGATACACATCTCGACTTGATTCGATTGGCTCGCCATCCCAAGAGATAGTGCCTTCGTCACGATCACCTAAACCAGTGATAATCCTAAGGAGTGTCGTTTTTCCTGTGCCGTTTCGACCTTCAACTTGAACCAGTTCTCCTGGCTTCAATTGAAAAGACAACGATTCAAACAGAACCCTTTCGTCACGAATAGCAGTTAAATTTGAGACTTCTAGCATAGGTAAATTTAGTCGAGTAATGAGAGGGGTATAGTAGCACACCAATATGGTGACAAAACAGGACTAGGCGTTTTCAGTAGAACAAAGTCGGTAAGAAACTGTTACTACTGCATCACAATTTACACATTTTGACCAAAAATGAGATATTGCAATACTAACAAGCACTTATAAATATCGTTCTATAAACAGTTACTCAGGCATAAAAAAAGAAGCCGAAGCTTCTTTTTAGAGGAGTGTGTAACAAACAGAATTTGTTTATCACGAGTAGCGCTCAATTTAACGGCGTCGAGGTGGATCCCTGCGATCACGAGAGGCGGCGGGATGCCCATCAAACGAGGAAGGGTCGCTTCTTAATGAAGGAATTTTCTCTTTACCCGCAAGCTTGTTCTGCAGAGACATCATCAGCTCAGCTTCAGCTTTAGGTAATTCACATTCTTCAATTAACTCGTTAATCCCAGCGCCAAGCTGAACCATTTTCGTTGCACGAGTGTACAAGCGTCCATCGGTATCCGCATGTTCCAGTTCGACAATACGTTCATTCAGGTGTTTGATTAGATCTTGTTGTTCAGTCACTTTCTGGCCAAGGCCAACCACAACAGATCGAACTTCAAGCAATTGCTTACTCGATTTTTGCAGCTCTTTGTCCAAGTTTCGGACTTGCAGACGTGACTGATCCAATTGCTTTTGAGTCGCACTTTTTACTTTGCTTATCAAAATCAATATGAATAACGTAAAAACCCCAACTCCAGCAATCAGTGCAGCAGGGCTTAAAGGAAGCGCTTCAAACATTATAGGTGAGCCATCTCATCCCATTCGTCTTCGCTTAGTAGTTTGTTTAGATCTACTAAGATAAGCAGCTTGCCATCGCGGTTGCTAACGCCTTGGATGAACTTCGCGCTTTCGTCAGTACCAACACTTGGTGTTGTATCGATTTCAGAAGAACGTAGGTAAACCACTTCAGCAACGCTATCAACCAGGATGCCAATAACTTGACGCTCAGATTCAATAACGATGATACGAGTGTTATCCGTGATTTCACCTTGCATCAAACCAAAGCGAGAACGAGTGTCGATAACAGTAACAACGTTACCACGTAGGTTAATAATACCTAGAACGTAGTCAGGAGCACCTGGTACCGGAGCAATCTCACTGTAACGCAGTACTTCACGAACTTGCATTACATTGATGCCGTAAGTTTCTTCTTCTAGCTGGAATGTTACCCATTGAAGTACTTCGTCATTCGTTTGATCTTTTCTTACTTCAACTTCACTCATTTGAGACATAGATAATCCTCTTGCCGTCGTTACCGACCACTATTATTAACTTGATGCTTTTGTTGTACCAATCTTGGTACTAGCTCAATGCTTTTACATCTAGCCCTGCATTTAGCATGGCGATTAATGCTTCGACATGGATCAAAGCACACATTTTCTCTTTTACCATACCAGCGAGCCATGGGCGTTTTCCTGCCATTTCTCGCCAACGTACTTTATCAGTATTAAGCAGCTCGGTGCCTTTAAGCTCTGTGCTCGCAAGCCCCCACAAGCTTTCTCCAAGCATCACTATATATTGATAGTTTTCTTTGTATTCGTCACTGGCTAACTTCTCGGCCATCACCCATTTTGCGGTGTCGACCACATCTAGCTGACTGTCTCGGTTGGTTTGTAACCCCAAATACCAAGATGGTTTGCCAATAATGTGATTGACCTCTTCAAGGCGGTGGATACCACCCAGTTCATCCAGTGGTACTGCAAAGGTCACACCATTGACATCAAAATACAAAACTTGGAAGTCTTCTGTTCGAGCCGTACTTTCCCAAGAAGTAAACTGCCCTGCACCACCCGCTTGTGTTTCTGGCTCAATAGCGGCCTCAATGTCAGGAACATCGGCTTCGATCTCAGAGACTGGTTGCTCAACCGTTGGAAGCTCAGCTTCTACTGTTGATTCTTCAATTGGCTGCAGTTCAACCAAAGGTTCTGCCGCTATCGATAAATCAGATTCAGGAAGGTTCCAATCTTGAATCTCTGGCTCTAGCGAGACTTGAACCGACTCAACCGCAGCATCAAACATTTGCATGTCTGCTTGCTGAGCGATTTTCTGCGTGTTCTGGTCCATCAGTTCGTCAAGATTCAGGTCCTCAACAACATTGGTTGCCTCTAATCGGCTCAGTAGTTTCTGAACGTCCTCTAGGTTAGGTACTTCAAACTCAGCTGCACGTATTTCGGCGTAGCTTGAGTGATGACTCGCTACTTGACGCTCTGGCTCTGGCTCTGGCTCTGGCTCTGGCTCTGGCTCTGGCTCTGGCTCTGGCTCTTCAGATTGTGACTCATCATCAGACTCGTCAACTAAAAATTCTTCAGTTTCAAAGCTTTCATCACCTAATAGCGCAGTAAAATAGTCATCCAGTGCTTGTTCACTTGATAGGCCTGGTCGCGCTATTGTTGAATCTTTATTCTCGCTCATTTATCGCCAACCTTTCGAGATAAATAAGCAGCTGTTTATAAGCAAATACACCACGGCTTCCCGATGCAAAGTGAGAGGCAGGCAAGCGCTTTAAGCTTGCGTCTCTAAACTTGGTATCAATCGGTACCGCTGAGGTCCAAACTTGGTTTGGGTAGTCCTCTTTCAGCTGCGTAAGTGTTTGCAGTGATGCCTTGGTTCGCTTGTCGTACATGGTAGGGACAATCGTCACCTTAAACGGTGTTTTGCGAGATTTTTGCATGATGGTTAGTGTACGAATCATACGCTCTAGCCCCTTCATCGCCAGAAACTCAGTCTGTACCGGAATCAAAATACGGTCACTCGCTGCCAATGCATTCACCATCATCACACCAAGAATTGGCGGACAGTCGATCAACACATAGTCGTAATCTTCTTTCAACGCCGCCAAAGCACGCTTCAAGATCAACCCCATGCCGCTTCGATTTCCCATCACACGGTCAAGAGTTGCCAGTGACATATGTGCAGGAATGATATCGATGCCTTCGACTTCGGTTTGTAACGTCAGTGGTCTTACCGTCTGCGCAGAAAACTCACGAAGCTGAAACAGATCGAACAAGCTAGACTCCACCGTATCTGAGTCGTAACCCAGATAGGTGGTCAGTGATGCATGTGGGTCAGTATCAACCAACAACACACGGTGCCCTTTTAGAGCAAGCAAGCCTGCTAAGGTCACTGTCGTGGTTGTTTTACCAACACCACCTTTTTGGTTTGCAACACTCCAAACAATCATCTCGACTTACCTAAGCTAACCCAACTTCAACCAAAATCCTTTCCGCAATGCGGTCCAGAGGTAGGTCTTCTGTAGAAATGCCAGCTTTTGCTACAGCTTGAGGCATACCATATACAACGCAACTATCTTCATCTTGTGCCCAGACTGTCGAGCCTGCGGTTTTCAACATGCGTGAACCTTCACGACCATCTGCGCCCATGCCTGTCAGTATCATAGACAACACTTTGTCGCCGTAGATCTTCGCAGCAGAGCCGAAAGTCACATCCACACAAGGTTTGTAGTTCATGCGATCGCCGCCATCGATGATTCTTAGGCGAGCCGATCCAGCACGACCATCAACCATCATCTGCTTGCCGCCTGGAGCAAGATAAGCAACGCCAGGCTTCAACACGTCTCCGTCTTGAGCTTCGCGAACTTCGATCTTACACAAGGTATTCAAGCGGCTAGCAAAAGCCGCTGTGAAAGTCGCAGGCATATGTTGAACTAGCACAATAGGGTGCGGGTAGTTCGCAGGGATACGCGTTAAAATCTTCTGCAGCGCAACCGGACCACCAGTCGACGTACCAATTGCCGTTAGCTGATACTTCTTACCCGAAGCTCTGAATTTCGCAGCGGATGCGACCGCAGGTCTAGCGGCTGGAGTAGCATTAGAAACCGGTTGACGCAATGACGTGGATGTTGAAGTCGTTGCTGTCGCCCTCGGTGCAATTGGTGCACGGCGCATAAAAGCACGTTTAGCCGCAATCTGAATCACACGCTGTTGAAGTAACGCAACGGCATCATCGCGGTTACGTGCAATGTCTTCGAACTTCTTAGGTAGGAAGTCTAAAGCACCCGCATCTAGAGCATCTAATGTCGCTTTAGCACCGTCATGCGTTAGCGATGAAAACATCAAAATAGGCGTTGGAGACGCCGCCATAATTTCACGAACGGCTGTGATACCGTCCATGACAGGCATTTCGATGTCCATGGTAATCACGTCAGGTCTTAGCTGCTTCGCTTTCTCTACCGCTTCTTTACCATTTACCGCAACATCGATGACTTCTAGGCGAGCCTCTGAATTGATGATCTCGCTTACTCGACGACGAAAAAAGCTCGAATCATCAACGACTAATACTTTAATCGCCATATTTATCCTTAAATTAAATTCTTGACGCAGCTGCGTACTGCTTCAACAAGTCCGGCACATCTAAAATCAATGCAATGTGACCATCACTCGTAATTGTTGCGCCTGCCATGCCTGGCGTACCTTGCAACAATTTATCCAGCGGCTTAATCACCACTTCTTCTTGACCGATAAGCGTATCAACAACAAAGCCAACACGTTGGCTGCCAAGTTGTACGATAACCACATGACCATGCCCTTTACGTAGCTCAACATCACCGGCTTTCGGTGCAAGCCAGTTTTGCAAGTAGAACAGTGGAATCGATTTATCGCGAACGATGATCGTCAACTGACCATCAACCACGTTGGTACGGCTTAGATCTAAGTGGAAGATCTCGTTAACCGAAGCCAAAGGCAGCGCAAATGGGTGACCAGAAACACCAACCATCAAGGTAGGTAGAATCGCTAGTGTCAGTGGAACCTTGATCGTAATCTTGGTGCCTTGTCCCATCTCAGAATCGATATCAATTGAGCCATTCAGTGTGTTGATCGCCGTTTTCACAACGTCCATACCTACACCACGACCAGAGATATCAGAGATCTGCTCTTTACTTGAGAAGCCTGGCGCGAAAATTAGGTTGAAACACTCTTTGTTTGATAAACGAGAAGCAGCATCTTCATCCATCAGACCACGTTTAACCGCAATAGCACGAAGCTTATCGGGGTCCATACCGCCACCGTCATCAACGATAGCCAGCTCAATGTGATCACCCTCTTGAGAGGCAGACAGAACCACTTTACCGGTTCTTGATTTACCCGCCATCACTCGGTCTTCAGGCATTTCAATACCGTGGTCAACTGAGTTTCTAACCAAGTGAATCAGTGGATCAGCAAGTGCTTCTACTAAGTTTTTGTCTAGATCCGTTTCTTCACCACGCATCTCAAGAACGATGTCTTTTTTCAGGCTACGTGCAAGGTCGCGGACAACTCGAGGGAAGCGACCAAATACTTTCTTGATCGGCTGCATACGAGTCTTCATTACCGCACCTTGTAGGTCTGCAGTAACAACATCTAAGTTAGAGACAGCTTTCGACATTTCTTCGTCGTTACTGTTCAAGCCAAGGCTAACGAGTCGGTTACGAACCAATACCAATTCGCCAACCATGTTCATAATGGTATCCAGCGTAGAAGTATCAACACGAACGGTTGCTTCCGCTTGCTGCTTCTTAGCCGGCGCTTTCACTTCCGCTTTTGCCGGTGCACTTGGTGCAGGTTCAGCTTTTACAGCAACTGGCGCTGCGGGTTGCGGCTTAGGCGCAGCTTGAGGTGCAACGGGCTTACTTTCAGCAGGCTTAGTCGCGGCATCGAGTTCTTCAACTGATGGACCATTGCCAGAGCCGTGTAACTGATCAAGTAGCTTCTCAAACTCTTCATCAGTCATCAGATCGTCGCCTTCAGACATCGCCGAAACTGGAGCAACAGGAGCAACAGGAGGAGCTGGCGGTGGAGGAGGCGTCGAACCCGCACTTGTCGGGCTGTTACCCGCACCATGCAGTTCGTCCAATAACTTTTCGAATTCGTCGTCAGTGATATCACCACTATCAACCACAGGTTGTGGTGCAGCTGGTGCTGGCGGTGGTGTTGGAGCCGCAGATGACGTTGGTGAACCACCTTTACCATGAAGTTCATCAAGCAGACGCTCAAATTCATCTTCAGAGATATCGTCTACTGAAGAGGCGCTGATGCTCGGACTTTCGACAACCGGTTCAGGCTCAACAGCGATAGGCTCAGGGATAACAGGCGCAGGCGCTTCCACTGGTGCAACTTCATCCGCTGACTCTGGCTTACAGAGACGGTGAAGCTCATCCAATAATGCTTGATCTGCTGGCACTAAAGGTTCCTGATCTTGCACGGCTTGGAACTGTGTATTAACAGTGTCTAGAGCCTGCAGCATGGTATCCATCAAGCCTGATGTTACGCTGCGTTGGCCGTTGCGTAGAATGTCAAACACATTCTCGGCACCATGACAAGTATCCACCAGCTCAGTTAATGCTAGGAAACCAGCACCACCTTTTACTGTATGGAAACCACGGAAAATAGCATTTAATAGGTCTTTGTCGTCAGGGTTATTCTCAAGTTCTACCAGCTGCTCTGATAGAAGCTCAAGGATCTCTCCTGCTTCGACTAAAAAGTCCTGAAGAATATCTTCGTCTAAATCGTAGCTCATACGTTACCTTTAAAATCCAAGACTGGATAACAAATCGTCGACTTCATCCTGAGAAGCAACAGCGTCTTCGCGCTCTTCTGGATTCATGATTGGCCCTTCTGGAGCAATCGATGCTTTCTTCTCTGATGTTGGAGTTGGCTCAACCTGATTCGCACCAAATACGGTGAGAATCTCGACTAAGCGCCCTTCAACCTCATTCACCAAGGTAATAACTTTGCTAATAATCTGCCCAGTTAAATCTTGGAAATCCTGAGCCATCAAGATTTCAGTCAGTTGCCCACGTAGTTCGGTACTATCGCCCTCTACTTGGACAAGCAATCCATCAATGCAGTGACATAAAGCTTTAAATTGTGCCAGCTCAATGCGGCCATGCATCAGTTCATTCCATTGAGGCCTTACTTGAAGTAAACACTCGTGTAGGTTGTCTGCGATTGGCATACAGCGATCGACAGCGTCCATCGTTTTATTTGCCGCAACTTCCGTTTTATCAATGACATACTGAAGGCGATCCCTTGCATCAGGGATTTCATCATTTGCGATAACGCTAATGCGCTCGTCAAAGTTGAATTGTGTCAAAGAGTCATGGAGGTCGCGAGTCAGACTACCTATTTCTTGAAGCATTGGATTGTCTTGAAGATTAAAGTTGTCTTCATAAATGCTTCTAACAAGAGAATCAGCATCTTGCTGCTCATCGTTTTCAAGCAACTCTACTAATTTTTTTGCTTGTTCTAATGAAATCATCCTGAATTCGGCCTTACTCCGCATATTTGTGACGCTTCAACGTTTGAGAGAAACGGAAACTAAAAAGTTAATGTCTCTCTAGAAGCGCCTAAAACAGGTTATTTTTAATGCTTATAAGCGCTCAAAAATCTTATCTAGTTTCTCTTTAAGAGTTGCGGCAGTGAAAGGCTTCACAATGTAACCATTAACACCCGCTTGCGCAGCTTCGATGATCTGCTCACGCTTCGCTTCTGCTGTGATCATTAGCACTGGAAGGTGCTTAAGTTCAGCGTCTGCACGAATGTGTTTTAGCAGGTCGATACCTTGCATGCCCGGCATGTTCCAGTCAGTTACCACGAAATCAAATTCGCCTTTTTTCAGCATAGGTAACGCGGTCAAGCCATCGTCTGCTTCTTGTGTGTTGTTGAAACCTAGGTCGCGAAGTAGGTTTTTAACAATTCGGCGCATCGTTGAAAAATCATCAACAATGAGAATTTTCATGTTTTTGTTCAAATTAGCCTCCACTGAATAAAAATCAGTGTTGTTAGTCGTTCTGTGTCCAAGCACTTAATTTAGTGCGTAAACGCTGCATAGATTGGCTCAATATTTGGCTGACACGAGACTCGCTTACACCTAATACTTCCCCAATCTCTTTTAAATTGAGTTCTTCGTCGTAATAAAGCGAAAGCACTAAGCCTTCTCTTTCCGGAAGCTGTTTTATCGAATCGATCAAAGCTTGGCGGAATGACTCATCAGCAACCCCTTGAAAAGGCGCGTTATCTTGAGAGTCTTCATTCGGAGATATTACATCATCTGAGACGCCTAAATCTTCGATCCCGACCAGTCTTGAGCAATTAATATCAGTTAAAGCACTATGATACTGCTCTAAACTGAGTCCCATATGCTTTGCCACTTCGGCATCGCTTGGGTCGCGGTTGAGAGTGCTTTCTAATTCCGCAATTGCACTGCTGATTTCTCGATTGTTTTTATGAACCGATCTCGGCACCCAATCTCCTCGGCGAATGTCATCCAACATTGCACCACGGATTCGAATACCGGCATACGTCTCAAAGCTTGCGCCTTTGGTACCATCATAGTTTTGTTGCGCTTCAATCAAGCCAATCATGCCAGCTTGAATCAAGTCATCAACCAATACATTAGGCGGTAATCGCCCCAACAAGTGATGAGCGATACGTTTAACCAACACAGAGTACTTCTCAAAAAAAGCCTGTTGGCTATTGTGATTAGCGTGTTGGTCGTAGGTAAGCGCTTTATTCACCAAATGGTTCCTCTACAAATTCAGTACGGTTCAGCAGCCTTTCAACAAAGAACTCCAAGTGTCCACTTGGTGTTTTTGGTATTGGCCAGGTCAATGCTTTGTTTGCCAATGAGCTGATTGCCAATGCAGCTGGAGAGCGAGGAAACGCGTCGACTACGATTTTCTGTCTTTTGACTGATTGACGTACTTTATCATCTAAAGGAATACATGCTACGAGTTCGAGGCTCACATTCAAGAAGCGCTCTGTGACCAAAGTCAATTTTGCAAATAATTCTCGGCCTTCACGGTAGCTTCTGACCATATTTGCGACAACTTTAAATCGCTGAACTTGGTGCTCTCTGCTCAAAAGCTTAATCAACGCATATGCATCTGTGATTGAGGTAGGTTCATCACATACCACAACCACCACATCTTGTGCCGCTCTTGAGAAACTGATCACCATGTCCGAGATACCAGCTGCGGTATCTACTAGCAAGATGTCCATCTCGTCTTCGAGTGTACCAAATGCGCGAATCAAACCAGCGTGTTGTGCGTGCGATAGCTCTGTCATGCTCTGAGTGCCTGAAGTCGCTGGAATAATTTTAATTCCGTGCGGACCTTCCACAATCGCATCTTTGAGTTCACACTCACCCGCTAACACATGTCCAAGGTTTCGCTTAGAGCGAATACCCAGCATGATATCGACATTCGCAAGGCCTAAGTCGGCATCAAGCACCATGACTTTTTTACCTTGGCGCGCCATACAAATAGCCATACCTAACGTCACATTAGATTTACCAACGCCGCCTTTACCGCCCGTTACCGCAATAACTTTGGTGATTGAAGGCTTGGTTAAGCGACGGAGGCCGCTAGCTTGATCGTGTATCATATTTTCATTCATATTTATCCGCCGCCTAGAGCCCTTCAGAATCGCTATTCCAGTAATGAGGTTCATTCTCTGTAGATTTCTCTAATAGCTCATTTGCCTTAGCAATCATGTACTTTGGTTGAGCTATAACGATATCTTCAGGAACTCGTTGACCATTTGCTATGTAAGCAACTGGTAATGCATTTTGTATTACGACACTGATGAATTCACCAAGACTGAGGGATTCATCCAATTTAGTCATGATGCATCCCGACAACGGGATTCTTCTAAAGTGTTCAATTGTTTCTTGTAGTACTTTGCGTTGCGCTGTAGCCGGCAAAACAAGGTAGCTATTGATAACGGAACCACTCTCTTGCATCAATGTGTCTAACTGTTCAGATAGGCGAACATCTCGTTGTCCCATACCTGCAGTATCGACCAGAATCAGGCGACGATTACGTAACTGATATATTACATCGGCCAGTTCGCTAGAATCTTTAGCAACTCTTACAGGACACCCCATAATTCGACCATAAATCGATAACTGCTCATGTGCACCTATACGATATGTATCCGTTGTCACTAGTGCTACGTTGTCTGCTCCATATTCCATGGCAGCGCGAGCCGCAAGCTTTGCAACCGTCGTCGTTTTACCCACGCCGGTTGGGCCAAGTAGAGCAACAATTCCGCCGCGTTTTAAAATATCTTTCTGTGTCACGGAGATCTGGTCAGCAACCAAGGCTAACAACGCCTTCCATGCACGAGCTGGTTTGGTATCTTCTGGAATGTAACAAGCCATCTGATCAGCAAGCTCTGCTGACACGCCCATACGTTCAAGACGCTTGATAAGCATGGCTCTTAGCGGTTCGCGACGCTCAACTTCTTGCCACATCAGTCCTGACACTTGATGCTCTAACAGACGGCGAATTGAGGTCATCTCTTCGCGCATCGTTTCCATTTCAGTATCAGAGCCTTTGGATTGACCACTGTCACGACCGCGATCATAGCGAGTCGGATCCAAGCGAGGCGAAGGGCGCTCAACTCGGCGATCTTCAGCAATCAATTTAGAAAGACCGGTTTCGCGAGCAAATGCTGAATCTAAACTACCGCTCGATGGATGGCTGTTGTTCGACAAGTGGCTATTGCTAGATTGGCGATTGAGTAATGCAGACAGAGAGTCTTCGTTTTCAGCGCGGTGCTGAGGTTCATCGTCCGTACCATGACTGTATTGCTTAAGCATGTTTGCAAAGCGCTTCGTCATTGAGCGTCCACCTTCAGAACTTGACTGAAGGCTTACCTTGTCATCATCTAATTCGCGGCGTCCAGCCGGAGCTGAAGGAGCGGCCATTTGCGTGTATTGGCTATGCACAGGCTGCTGAGGTTTGTTGAGTCTTGGGCTCGCTGTTGACGGGCTAGATTCGCCATCAATAGCGGCAACAATTTCCACGCCACCTGCGACCTTTTTGTTAGACATGATCACAGCGTCTGAACCAAGTTCTTCTTTCACTTGGAGCAGAGCAGTCCGCATGTCTTTTGCAAAAAATCGTTTAATTTTCAATTCGATTGTCCGTTCTAATTAGGCGGCTTAATTACCAACAGCTTGTACTATACGTATCTGCTTTTCATCCGGTATTTCTTGGTAAGACAGCACTCTCAAGCTTGGGATCGTGTTCTTCACGAACTTAGCTAGAGTCGAACGTAATACGCCTGAAGTCAGTAGCACTGCAGGCTCCCCTTTCAGCTCTTGCTCTTGAGTCGCTTGGCTAAGAGAGGTCTGTAAACGTTCCGCTAAACCAGGTTCAATACCAGCAGATTCTCCGCCGGATGCCTGCATGGTTTGATGCAAGATTTGTTCCAGCTCAGGGATTAGGGTTATTACAGGTAACTCTGGCTCTATCCCATTGATTTCCTGAACAATTAGTCGTTTCAATGAGATACGAACTGCCGCCGTTAATATGTCAGGTTCTTGACTCTTGCTCGAGTACTCCGACAAAGTTTGGACTATGGTTCGGATATCACGGATTGGGATGGCTTCATTAAGCAGATTTTGTAGCACTTTCACTACCACACCAAGCTGCAGTTGATCCGGTACAAAACCTTCAACCAACTTAGGAGTTGAGCGGCTAAGCATCTCAAGTAGGTTCTGAACCTCTTCATGACCAATAAGCTGCGACGCATTGTTAGTAAGCAGCTGGCTGAGGTGGGTTGCTAACACGGTCGACGAATCAACTACGGTGTAACCGAGAGCCTGAGCATGTTCACGTTGCTCCTCACGAATCCACACCGCTTCAAGACCAAATGCTGGATCGATAGTCGGCTCACCGTCGATCATCCCGTACACTTGACCCGGGTTAATCGCGAGCTCCATATCCGGCTTTATCTCAGCCTCACCCACCGCAACGCCCATCAAGGTGATTCGGTAGCTGTTTGGTGTCAGTTCTAGGTTGTCACGAATGTGTACTGCAGGGATCAAGAAGCCGAAATCTTGAGACAACTTCTTACGTACACCTTTAACGCGCTCGAGTAATTCTCCGCCTTGGTCTCTGTCTACCAAAGGAATCAAGCGATAGCCTACTTCAAGGCCAATAATATCAACAGGTTGAACGTCATCCCAAGAGAGCTCTTTTTGTGAACCGGTCTCGCCACTGGCCTCAACAGCCGCAGGAAGGCTCGGCTCCAAAGCCTTCTTCTTCTGTTTCTTATCGATGTAATAAGCCGCACCACCAGCAACCGCAGCTAAGCTCAAAAACGCGAAGTGTGGCATGCCAGGGACAATACCCATCACGCCGAGAATCGCCGCAGTGATCATCAAGGCTTTTGGATTGTCGAACATCTGGAAGATGAGCTGCTGGCCCATGTCTTCATCGGTATTTTGACGCGTTACCATCATCGCAGCAGCGATCGACAGTAATAAAGATGGAATTTGTGCAACCAGACCATCACCGATAGTCAGTAGCGTGTAGATTTCGATAGCCTCACCGAAACCCAAACCAAACTGCGCCATACCGATGCTCAAGCCACCAATGATGTTGATGAACAGGATCAAAATACCCGCTATCGCATCACCTTTAACGAACTTCGAAGCACCATCCATCGAGCCGTAGAAATCGGCCTCTTTGGTTACTTCAAAACGTCGCAGACGAGCCTGATCTTGGTCGATCAAACCCGCATTCAAATCGGCATCGATTGCCATCTGTTTACCCGGTAACGCATCCAAGGTAAAACGCGCACTTACTTCCGAGATACGGCCTGCACCTTTGGTAACAACCATGAAGTTAATGATCATTAAGATCAAGAACACCACTAAACCAACCGCGTAGTTACCACCGATAACTACGTTACCGAAGGCTTCAATCACGTTACCCGCAGCATCGCCACCTTCGTGACCGTGCAGTAGAACTACACGAGTAGATGCAACGTTCAAAGCCAATCGAAGCAGAGTCGCAATAAGAAGAACGGTCGGGAAAGCGGCGAAATCTAAAGGTCTTCGAGTGTAAACCGATACCAGTAACACAACCATAGCGAGTGCGATGTTGAAGGTGAAGAACATATCCAGCAAGAACGCAGGAATCGGCAACACCACCATCGCCAGCGTGGCAAGTACCATAACAGGCGCACCAATTGCAGGCATGGCACGGTTAGGGATTTTTGGTAGCTTGTCCGCAAAAGGCAGGGAGAATTTCATAAATCTAGATAGTTTCGCTATGTTGTAGCCTCTCGCCAACAAGTCGGGCTCAGGGCTAAGCTATGTTGCCAACGTTTTAGCAACAAGGTTTATAGTGATCAGGTCTACCATGACCGGCTTATAATGTTCGGGATTGATATAGCAAACACTGTACCAATATCGAACGTCAATTTATCAGCGCTTTGTTGGCAAACAGAAGCTAATTAATGCCTCTATTATCAAGCTTCATAAGGCTGAGCTCAAGTAATTGATCTAATGACGTAAATCAGGTGGGATCGGCATATTAGAATCTTGCAGCTTTGGCCTCTCACCACCACGTTTTCGATACTGTTTTAGCTGGAACACATATGCAAGCACTTGAGCGACAGCGGTAAACAGACCGTCAGGAATTTGTTGTTCGAGCTCAGTGGTGTGATACAGCGCCCTCGCAAGCGGTGGTGCAGGAACAATATAGATATCATGTTCTCGGGCGATTTCACGGATCTTCATCGCCATGTGATCAACACCTTTCGCAACCACGATTGGCGCTTTATCTTGATTCTGCTTATAGCGCAAAGCCACCGAGAAGTGTTCCGGGTTGGTGACAATCACGTCCGCTTGAGGCACATCTGCCATCATACGGCGCTGAGCTGCTTCTCTTTGCAACATACGAATTCTTCCTTTCACTTCCGGCTTACCTTCAGTGTCTTTAAATTCGTCTTTAACTTCTTGCTTGGTCATCTTCAATTGATCGGCGTGTTGCCAAATCTGGAATGGGATATCGATGGCCACCACAATTAGCAGAGAGCAACTTATCAGGAGAATGAAGTTAAGTAAGATATCCAAGGCGTGAAAGATATTCTGTGGATAGACATCCATGCTGAGCTGCATTAAGTCATGTTGAGAGGCTTGAATCAGATAAACCGCCATCCCCGATACCAGCGCCACTTTCAAAATCGATTTAATCAGTTCAACCCAGCTTTGTAGGCCAAACATACGCTTGATACCACTGAGTGGATTGAGCTTAGACGCCTTTGGCATCGCAGCTTGCATCGAGAAATTAATCCCGCCAACACCTGCTGCGCCAATAACAGCCGCAATAAACAAGGTGATCAGAATTAAGAACAGCGGAAACAGCAAGTTCACCAATGAACCACCAGCAATTTCCAGTAGTTTATTGGTATCAAAGATTTCATCGCGGCTTAAAGAAAACAGGCGTTGCATGGCCTCGAACAGCGCCTTCGCCATCGATTCACCAAACCACATTAGTGCAACGGCACCGACAATTAATACCGATGCTGACGCCAGCTCTTTTGACCTTGCAACCTGCCCTTTCTCTTTGGCCTGTTGCAAGCGTCTGGGCGTGGCGTCTTCTGTGCGTTCTTGACCGTCTGACTCTGCCATTTCAGTCTCCTAGCAATCTAACCGGATTAGACGACATATCTGTTGCTCGCCTTGCATCCAAAATAGCTCATAGTGACTATATAAGCCGCCAAGGACGTACCAACAAAGTAACAGACCCACGAGTAGCGCAAATGCAAAACCCAAAGAAAAGATATTTAACTGAGGCGCGGCACGCGTCATTACACCGAATGACAGGTTTATCGTCAGCAACGCGATAATACCCGACAATGACATCGCCAATGCCGCTTTGAACATGATGCCGAGCCATAATGCCAGCTCGCGAAAATCGACCGAGGTCAGAGACCCACTGCCAATCGGCAGAGTTTTAAAACTGAATACCACCAACTGCAACATCTTCAAGTGACCATCGGTCGCCAAGAAGAACATTGTGGCAAGTAGCATGAAGAGCTGACCCAATACCGGCGTGTTCTGACCGTTTGCCGGGTCGACCATAGAGGCGAAACCCAAGCTCGATTGCATACCAAGGATCTGACCGAGCATAACAAAGGTTTGAATCATAAACTGAGTGACAAAGCCCATCGCCACACCAATCACAATTTGTTCAAAGACAGTTAGGAAGCCTTGGAAAGAGAGCAATTCAATCTCTTTGGGAACTGCGGGAATTGCAGGCATTACTGCGAAGGTAATCGCCAAACCTAAATACAGACGAATACGCGGCGACACAAAACGTGCACCGGTGACCGTCATCACCATCAGCATGGCTGAGATGCGAGTGTAAGGCCAAAAATAATTGGCTAACCACTCTAGTACAAGGCTCGTTGGGTATTCCATATCAGTTTAATACAGAACTTGAGGTAAACGTTCGATGAGTTCAAAAAAGAACTCCATCATCATCTGAGTCATCCAGTGCGCAAACAGCATCAAGGCCAATAAGGTCACGATCAAACGCGGCAGGAAACTCAATGTTTGTTCATTGATAGAGGTCGCTGCTTGGAAAATAGCGACGACCAAACCAATAAGCAGGCTGGGAATAATGATGGCGCAAACCATGATTAACACCATCCAAAGTGCGTCTCGGAACAACTCTACGAATATTTCAGGATTCATGATGTCCCCCAGCTACAAGGCAAAACTGCCGGCGAGTGTAGAGAGTATCAGGTTCCAACCATCAACAAGAACGAACAGCATCAGCTTAAACGGCAGCGATACGATCATTGGTGACAACATCATCATACCCATCGCCATCAATACCGACGCCACCACCAAGTCGATAATCAAAAACGGCAAGAACAGCATAAAGCCAATCTGGAACGCGGTTTTGAGCTCAGAGGTGATAAACGCAGGGATCAGCACTGCCATTGAAACATCTTCAGGGTTGGTCACCTCCGCTCCAGAGATCTCAACAAAGGTCTCCAGATCTTTAATTCGAGTCTGCTTGAGCATGAATGATTTGATCGGCCCTTGGGCAACATCAAATGCTTGTCGTGCCGTGATCTGTTCATTCAGATAAGGTTGAACCGCCTGCTCATTCACCTGATTGATCACCGGTGACATGATGAAGAAGGTCAAGAATATTGCGATACCAATGATGACTTGGTTCGATGGCGTTTGTTGCAGACCCATTGCCTGACGCAGAATAGACATCACCACCACAATACGGGTGAACGAAGTCATCAGAATGACCATTGCCGGTAAAAAACCAAGCATAGTCATCAACGCAAGAATTTGCAGGTTGATCGAGTAGTCTTCACCACCGTTAGCATTGGTCGTCATGGTGAAGGCAGGAATGCCGCCCCCGTTACCCGTCAAGCTACCGGTAGTCATGGTGGTCGATTTGGCTTGGTCTTGTTCCATCGTGCTGATGGTGACCGACTCTGAGCCCGCGGTGTTAGCGGGAATAACAGTGCCGTCTTCAGCCTGTGCAAATACCGACACACTAAACAAAAGGGTACAGAGAAGAGTAAGCTGAACCAGCAGCACTTTCACCACACGGAAAGCTCCGGTTTGGTAAAAGTAAAATGAGTTCAAAAGTCCGTTATTTGTTTGCATCTTTTTTCATGAGCTGGGAAAGCTGACTTGAGAATGTACTTTTTTCCAGCATCTCCTGAGTAAGAGGTTTATCAAGCTTAGAGATCAGCTGAATAGATTGAGTGGTAATGCCCACCAAGAACTGCTCATCGCCCGCTTGCACAATAGCGATACGCTCTTTTGTGCCCACAGGGATTTGTCTAACAATCGCTAAACCTTGTTGATTGGACATCGCTGGCACTTGCATGCGCTTAAGCAACCAAGCAATAAATAAAATGAAGGCTATAACGAAAATTAGCGACCCAAAAGTGGTCGCTAAATCAAGAGAAGGTGGGGTTGCTGCAAAGGCAACAGAAGGAATAGCAAACAGCCCTACTCCAACTATTGCTCGAGATAAGCTCTTCAGCCCTTGAGGTAAACTCGTCAACCTTAGAGACGATAAGCGCATTAACGTAGCTTCTTAATACGTTCTGTTTGGCTAATTACGTCGGTCAAACGAATACCAAATTTGTCGTTCACCACAACCACTTCACCGTGAGCAATCAGAGTACCATTAACCATCACATCCAGTGACTCACCAGCAATACGGTCTAACTCTACAACCGAACCTTGGTTCAATTGCAGAAGGTTACGGATACTGATCTGAGAGCGGCCAACTTCCATAGAAATAGTGACTGGAATATCCATAATGGTATCCAGCTTGCGGCGCTCGTCTTCAGAAATCGGAGACGATGAATCAGTTAGCTCATCAAGTGGTGCCGCAAGCACATCGTCAACATCAATTGACGGTGCAGAAGGGTCTTCACCAAGCGCTGCAGCCCATTCGTCTGCTAGCTTTTGATCTTCACTAGGTTCCATTACCAATTCCTATACTTTTATCTATTTTGCTATTCGTTATCATCGCTGTTTTCTAGTTCAGACATTAAGTCTTTGCCTAGGAAAGCGAGATCAGTTTTGACCACATGAGGTCTTTGAATTTTTTCAGAAATCTGTACCGCGAGTTTTTCACCCGAGCGCCCCATTTTTACACGGTAGGTCGGTAACTCTTCTACGAACATGGTCGCGTGCTCAGGCATGTTCATTGGAATGACATCACCAGGGCGCAGCTCCATTAAGTCACGTAGTGAGATATCTTGCTCTAGAAGGTTAACGCGGAAGTTAACAGGCACATCCATGATTTCATCACGCAGTGCCGTGCTCCAACGAACATCGGTTTCCATTTTGTCTGATTGAACGCCCGCATCAAGCAGTTCACGGATCGGCTCAACCATGGAGTAAGGCATGACTACGTGGAAGTCACCACCGCCGCCATCCACTTCAATATGGAATGAGCTCACAACGATCACTTCGGTTGGACTCACAATGTTCGCCATACTCGGGTTCACTTCAGAATCCAAGTATTCAAACTCAACCCCCATTACTGGTGACCAAGCTTCTTTGTAATCTTCGAATACAATCTTCAGCAGCAGCTGGATAATACGTCTTTCCGTTGGCGTAAACTCACGGCCTTCAATCTTGGCGTGGAAGCGACCATCACCACCAAAGAAGTTTTCAACAAGAATGAAAACAAGACGAGCTTCCATGGTGATCAGCGCCGTACCTTTAAGCGGACGGAAACGCACCATGTTTAAACTGGTTGGTACGTACAGGGTGTTTTGGTACTCACCAAATTTCATCATCTGTACGCCGTTAATCGACACTTCAGCCGTTTTACGCAACATATTAAATAAGCTAATTCGCATATGACGTGCGAAACGCTCGTTAATAAGTTCAAGGGTCGGCATTCGACCACGGACGATTCGATCTTGAGAGGAGAAGTCAAAATTGACCGCACTGTCATTGTCGGTCTCTAAGACATCTTCAACTTCTTCAACATCGTCAACGCCGTGTAACAGCGCATCAATTTCGTCTTGGCTTAATAAATCGGTCACAAATTACCTATTGAATTACGAAGTCAGTGAATAACACTTTTTCAATCACAGGCTGGCCAACAGCTTGAGCCAGACTTGCTTTAATATCTTCTGTCGCTTTATCACGCAGTTCCACTCGCCCTGTTGGTGAGCGAAGTTGGTCAACCGTTGCCGAAGCGAACGTTGCGAGCAATGTGCTCTCTACTAGTGGAGAGTGGTAACGCGCCAGGTCTTCATTCTTGCTACCACGCACCATCAGCTGTGCCTTTATCTGAACTAGGCGATCTTTTTTATCACCTGTTACATTGAACAAGAAGGGCTGAGGAATATTCACATACATAACAGGCTCTGCTGCAACCACAGCTGTTGCTGGCTGAGACTGAGATTCTGAGGCACTATCATCGGAGCCTAAGAAAAAGAACAGCGCACCACCGATACCAAGCAGTAAAACAACGACCGCTATAATGATAATAAGGAGCTTACTCTTTCCTTTAGGTGCATCTTGTACTTCTGCCATACTTTACTCTAACTTCCTGTTCTTTCGATTAACTGACGGTTCTTTCTATCAGCTGGTTCTATCTATCAATTAAATGCGCTCAGCCTGATATTAGGCATAATAACTAATTCCATCACGCTTTGATGCGACATTCAATTCAAGATTGCTGCCACTATCAAGGTTTTCATCACCTTGGGTATCATTTGTGCGGTTAGAGCCTGTTTGTTGCTCACCACTGTTGTATCTGTCTTGCCCCTGACCTGAACTTTGCTGTTGAACGGATGAATCGGCAAGCTGCATACCCTGTTGAGCAAGCATCTCTCTCAATCTAGGTAAGGTTTGTTCAATTACATCCCTCGCCTGTTGGCTGTTCACCGTAAAATGCACGTTCGCCACGTCATTGTTCATAGTCATACGGATCTTCATCTGACCCAACTCTGGTGGGTCGAGTCGAATGTCTAAGTTCTTAAGGTTTTTAGACATCATCATTTGTACTTTTTCAGCGACCTGTGCGTTTGCTAGCTCTTTAGTCAGCTGCAACGGTGCCTGTTGAGCGGCTTGAATCTCGGCTCGTGTTGGTGCCGAACCTGCGTTCGCTCCGCCTTGCACGCCAGCCGCAGAAGCGATCTGCTGAGCAAATGTGGTGTCTTTCGAATCTTCCTTAGTTCCGGCTTTGCCAAGACCGGAAAGAGCAGCTGCTCCTGCACCGGCCTTAAGTAACATATCTGTTGAACCCGCTTTTGTCGCGGCGGGTGCTGCATTCAGCGCCACACCTTGCGCGGTTAACGCCGGATCCAACGCAGCTTGTGGCTGTTGTGCTGTGACATTAGCTTGTTGAGCAGCTGCCTGTTGGGCTACATGCGTATTATTAGCGTGCAACATTGCTGCTTTATCCGTCGCTGCATGAGTGGTAGCCGAATGACTTGCAGATTGCGCTGCAGCTTGTGCCGTAGTTTGCTGCGCAGCTGTCGCAACCGCTGCTGTTGAAGCTGCCGCTGCTAAAGCTTTGGCTTCATTTGAATCTGTATTATCCCAATCAATCGCAACAGGCTCAGCAGAGGCATTGTTTGCGCCCGGAGCTTGGCTCAATAAAGCCGTTGCTTGTTGCTGAACGTTTACGAGTTGTTTATCCAAAACGTCTAACTCAGCGGTCGTTTTAGCCAGCATCGCTTGTTCATCTGTTGTCAAACTTGCGCCACTTTGCTGCTTCTGCAGTAGACCATTAACAACAGACTGTTTTGACTCAATCTGAGCATTCAGTTGATTGAGTGCTTTGGTGTGTGCATCTACCTGTTTTGCCAACTCAATATCTGCTGGAGACAGTGCTTGGCTTTGTCCTGCAACTTCTGCTTGTGCCGCATTTTTCTGGCTGAGATCTCGGCTCATGCTTGCTTCAATCTGCTCTGGAGTAACGCCTTTATCCATCAACTGACGAATTTCATCATCTGTTAATTGGGAAACGCCTTTCCCGCCAGTCAGCACAGCAATTTCAGAGTCCACTTCTAGCGCGCTACCTTGATTCGCTGAGTGAGTTTGCTGGAGTTGCTTACCCACTTCACCTGCAGCAGATAAGCCTGCAACAGAAGCTCCTGGAGTATTACCTTGAGCTTTATCGAACGGAGCCTGTTCTAACTGAGACTGTTGTGGCAAGGCTTTGCCGTTTGGAGTCTGATTCAGCGTTTTATTTGCCTCATCCAACTGACCTAATAACTTGTTTCCTTCATTCATCGCAGCCGCCGCTTGCGATGCTTGAGTCGATTCGTCTACCGCTGATGAAGCTTGGCCTTTAGGTTGCGCTACCGGTTCTATAGAGTCGTTGCTCTTAACCGACTCATCTTTCCCATCCGCCTTGTTAGCGATAGCTGCATCATCGGTTGAATTTGCTTTGAGCTGTGGCTCTGAGCTGGACACAGCCTCTACAGTGGTTTTCTCGCCCTCGACTTCTGAAGCCACTTGCTCGCTTTTCGCCTTACTCACTTCATCTGTAGAGTCAGGTGTCTTCACTTCAGCTGATGCTTCACCTTCCTTAGCCGCTTGCTTAGCATCAGATTTCTCAGCACTTTCTGTGCCTTTCACCTCAGCTTTTTTATTGCCACTTTCTTCAAAGCCAATAGCTTCTTTGAAAGATTCAAAGAAACCTTTTGAGTCGCCGGTTTCCTCTACCTTTGAAGCGGCAGAACCGGTGTCCAACAACGAAGACGTTGTGTTGGTCGCTGAATTTGAAGAAGGACTAACGTTCATATATACAAGCTCTATCTACTAGCTTTGCCACCATAAACAGGCAACAAAAAGAAAGTCGGATGCTTTTCATACCTTTGCCAGGCACAAGGCGCAATTTTATATAAAACAGAGCAAGAAACATGCCTAGAAAACTCGGCTAATCACCATGTGAACAGCGCCAGTAGGATTCATGGCTCGGGATCACATCTTCTTACGGCTATAAAGCAAAGTCGAAAACTCATCCATCTGCTTTTGTTCTCTTTGATCCTGCAGTTTGGCTTTCTCTTTCTGCTTCTTCTCCATCAACCACTCATAGGATTTACGTTTCTTCCGCAGTTCCATCCAGTAGTTTTGGCAGTTATCGACCTGATTTTTAAAGTGATGCTCCGCTTCTCGCTGTTTAGAAAGCGTTTCATCCAATTGAGTTAAGAAGCGATTCAAATGCCCATATTGACTGGCAGTTAGCCCTGCCTTGCCTCTATCAACAAGTTGCTGACAATAATCCAGTCGATACTTTTCAATCTGCGCAACCTGTTCGTAATAACCTTGCAGCTCCGCATTCGCTTTGTTGAGCGCTAATACCGCTTGGTTTTCTTGGTCTTTTGCTTGGTCGAGAAGAAACTCTAATGCGTTATCCATGACTAACCTTAATCACCTGTTAGCCACCCAGTACATGTTTCAACATGTTGACGCACATGTCGTATGGCACTGTTTCTTTCATCTTCTGCTGCAAGTACTCATCTAACTTCGGCTTCAAGGTGAAGGCGCTATCAATCGCGGGATCGGTCCCCGGCTTGTAAGCACCAATCGACACCAAGTCTTGGTTCTTACGGCAGATAGAAAGCACTTGTCTTACGGCTTTCGACATCAACACATGTTCTTCGGTGGTGATTTGAGGCATTACACGGCTGACAGATTTCTCAACATCAATCGCAGGATAATGACCCGCATCTGCCATTTCACGCGACAACACAACGTGGCCATCGAGGATCGCCCGTGAGGCATCGGCGATTGGGTCTTGTAGATCATCGCCTTCGGTTAATACTGTAAAAAAAGCCGTGATCGAGCCTTGCTCATCATTGCCGTTACCCGCACGTTCAACCAGCGCTGGTAACTTAGCAAATACCGATGGCGGATAACCTTTGGTTGCTGGCGGCTCGCCAACAGATAGTGCGATTTCACGCTGAGCCTGTGCAAAACGGGTCAGTGAGTCCATCAAGAGCAGGACATCTAAACCTTGGTCACGGAAATATTCCGCCACCGTTAGCGCCGTTTGACAGCCTTTCAGTCGCATCAATGGTGATGAATCGGCAGGCGCAGCAACTACAACCGATCGCTTACGGCCGTCTTCACCAAGAATCTCTTCGATAAACTCTTTTACTTCGCGTCCACGCTCACCAATCAAGCCCACCACAACCACTTGCGCTGTGGTACCTCGAGTCATCATACCTAGTGTTACGGATTTACCAACACCAGAACCTGCGAACAGACCGATACGTTGCCCTTTACCTACCGTCAACAAACCGTTAATTGCTTTCAAACCAACATCAAGTGGTTCAGAAATTGGCTTACGAGCCAAAGGGTTAATCGGTTCGGCACTGAATGATGCGCGTTGCTCAGTATAGATAGGACCAAGCCCATCCAATGGGTTGCCCACACCGTCGATAACACGGCCAAGCAGTTCCATACCCACCGGAATACCACTTTCAGAGGTCATAGGGGTGACACGAGCACCAGGTAAGATCCCTGTGATTTGTTCACTCGGCATCAGAAATAGGTTATCACCAGAGAAGCCAACGACTTCAGCTTCCATCTGACCAGACATGGTTTCAACTAAACACAGACTGCCGATCGGCGCTTTGCAGCCGGTTGCTTCAAGGGTTAGTCCGACTACCCGCACCAACTTACCAGAAGCAACGGGACGTGATTTTAGCCCTTCGACTTTGTATTGGCTGAGACGATTTGCTAACTCAAGCATTACGCATGACCTTGATGACGATTAGCACCACAGAAGCTCTGGATAACGTTCTTCACACGCTCTTCCATTCGATAATTCACACTCGATTCACCCGCTTCAATCTGTACATCGCCACGGTTAAGTGCTGGTTCTGAAACTAATGTCCAATTGCGACAATCCAGTTCCGTATCCCCATACGCAGAGCGAATGATCGTGACGTCTTCCGGGTTAAGCTTCAAGGTAATAGCGTGGCCAGAGATCGGCAGCGATTCGACTGATTCTTTCACGGTATCTAGGATGATTTGTGGATTAGTCTGAACTTCAACGTGCACCACCTCTTTAACCATGGTCAGCACCATATCCACCAGCTGCTTTTCAACCTGAGCGTTCATCAGCTCCAAAGGTTGAGCAAACTGGTTTGCGAGCCCCATAAAGATAGCGACTTGTTGTTGAATGTACTCTTGACCAGCGGTAACGCCTTCGAGCTTACCTGCTTCATTACCTTCGGCATGGCCCGCGGCAAAACCTTCTTCTTTGCCTTTTTCGTAACCTTGCTTGAAGCCAGCTTCCTGACCTTGATGCAAACCTTCTTGATAAGCGCCTTGCTTGATCAGTTCGATTTGTTCTTCGGTCAGAATCAGCTCTTCTTCTTCGATCGCTTCTTCAACCGTTGGCATCCAACCCGGATCGTAGTTAAATGCCGTTTCTTTGGCTTGTTTACTCACATCAGAGGTGTAATCAGGTAGCCCCCATTTCTGAGGTTGGGCAACCGTATTATCTTCTTCAGGGCGAAGGAAGCCGCGTTTTCTATCACCTGACATATCAGTACCTATTTCTGAGTGAGTCCAACTGCTTTCAAATTCAGGCAGTTAAACTGTAATTAATCTGTGGTTCGAGGTTGGATAAAGAAAAGCCCCAACGGTGTGGGGCTTTTGAGGTTTCTGTATTAAAGGAACTCGTCGGCGCCACCAGACAGCATAATCTCGCCACTGTCTGCCATCTTCCTCGCAATACCCAAAATTTCTTTCTGAGCCGCTTCTACGTCAGAGACTTTCACTGGCGGCATCGCCTCAATATCGTCTCTCATCATATCGGCAGCACGTTTAGACATGTTCTTGAAGATCTTCTCACGCAGGCCTTCATCAGCACCTTTAAGTGCTTTCTGTAGAACGTCTTGTGGTACGTCACGTAGCAGTTTCTGAACGCCTTGGTCATCCACTTCAATAAGGTTTTCAAAGACAAACATAAGATCTTGAATCTGCGTTGCCATGTCTTCGTCTTGATCGCGGATTTGATCCATCAAGACACCTTCTACGTTGTTGTCCATGTAGTTCATGATCTCTGCCGCTGCTTTCAGGCCGCCAATTTTGGCCGCTTGCGCACCAGCTTGACCCGCGAACTGTTTCTCCATGATTTCGTTCAGCTCAGCAAGCGCCGAAGGTTGAACTTCTTCAAGGTTAGCAATACGCATCATCAAATCTAGACGTACACGCTCAGGGAACTGGGACAAAATCTCAGCAGACTGATCGGCTTCTAGGTAAGACAACACGATGGTTTGAATCTGCGGGTGCTCGTTGATGATGATACTTGCCACCTGACGAGGATCCATCCACTTAAGAGAATCCAAGCCTTTTGAGCCGGTTCCCAGAAGGATTTGGTCAACAAGGTTGTTGGCCTTGTCTTCACCCAGAGCAGCCACCAGTGCATTACGCATGAAGTCTTCACTGCCCATACCGATGTTGGTGTACTTCTGAATATCATCTAAGAAAGCACGGTGCACTGCGCCTACTTTTTCTTGAGACAAATCTGTAGCTCGCGCCATTGCACTACCCACACGTTGAACCTGCTTAGGTTCTAGGTGGCGAATAATGCCGGCCGCGTCTTCTTCGTTCAAACTTAGCAATAAGATCGCAGCGCGCTCATCGCCTGAGATAGAGCCGATATCCACACTTGAGACATCAAGCACTTCACCGCCTTCAGCTTGTTGTGGAACAATTTCGTTAGCCATCTGCCATCCAATTCTTAACTACTTGAGCTGCTAGCTCTGGTTCATTCGCTACAAGTGCACGTACTGCTTTCAGCACGTCTTCATCTTTATGAAGGTTCGGTAAGTCAATGCTTGAACCAAATTCAAACAGCTCGCCGCCTTCAATGTCACCACCAATTAGGCTGGTCTCGCCATCGGCACCAATTGGCATGCCGTCTGGGCCGTACATTTGGTCATCATTGTCTGCGGCTGGGTTAAGCAGTTTCTTCATCGCAGGGCGAACAAGAACTAACACCACAACAATAATAACCAACGCGCTCGCAAACCAACGTACCCAATCATTAAAGTTAGGGTGCTCCCAGATTGGCACATCAGGAACCACATCTGTGATTTGTGGTGCGAATTGCATGCTTAATACATTCAATAAGTCACCGCGGCTTTCATCAAAACCGACCGTACCAATCAGCACTTGGCGAATCGCGTTGATTTCGCTAGCTGGGATTGGCGTGTGCACCACTTCACCCGTATCTGGGTTGATGGATTGACGGTCTTTAATCGCTACCGATACTGTTTGACGGTTCACCGTTCCAGTCTGCTTACGTTCGTGACTGATGGTGGTATCTAATTCGAAGTTTCGCGTTGCTTCTTTGTGAACCGAGCCCTGCCCAGTCATGGCGCCATCTTTCATCTGAGCGACATCTTGAGGGATAGACGCATCTGATGGAGGTTGGTTACTCAGCGCCCCAGGAATACCAGCGACAGTATTGCCGTTATTGTAATCTTCTAAGGTGTATTCGCTTCGCGTTGCCGGCGTGTTAGGATCAAAACGTTTTCTGGTTTGTTCTACCGCACTAAAGTCGAGCTGAATATCAACTTGAGCTGTGTAGTTTCCAAATCCAAGAATAGGAATAAGGATAGAGTCAATTTTCTCACGCAGTGCTTGCTCTTGATTACGCTCTAGCTCGTGCTCTTTACGACGCGCCGCTGACATAGGGTCTTGAGAGCCGGAGCTCAGCAGTCGGCCATGTTGATCAGTCACGGTAATACGCGACGTTTTCATTCCCGGAACGGCACTCGCCACCATATCGACAACAGAGTCAACCTCTTGCTGCTTAAGGTTAGTACCCGTTTTGAGGGTTAGAAATACAGAGGCAGAGGCTTCTTGATTATGACGAACAAAAACACTTTGCTTCGGCAGCGCCAATAAAACCTGCGCTTTACGCACCTGCTTCATCTGCTCAATGGCTTTCGCAAGCTGTCTTTCGCGGCTTAATTTGAGGCGTTCTTGCTCTAAACGTTGTGATACACCAAAACCCATGTCTTGCATGAGGATGTCATCACCTGCGTTTCGCTCTTGGTTCAAACCAGCGCGAACCATATTAAGCTTCAAGGAGTTATATTCACTTGCTGGCACCGAGATGGTATTACCCTCAAGCGAGTACTCGATCTTTTGCTGATCTAAGTAATCCAGAACAGGGATCAACTCTTCTGTTTCATAAGCCCCTAATGGACGCATTTCTGGCTCTTTAACCCAGAAAAACAGCATCACAATAAGCGCGACACAGATTGAGATAGACAGCACTAAGACGACCTGACGAAGTAAATCGAGGTCACCTACGGCCATATCAAATTTAGATGAACTACGTTCACCTAGATCCGGATTTTGCCCTTCTCCGTCCAGCTCAGCACCCGCAATGAGTGCGTGGTCGTTACCATCGCTCACGGTTAAATCTGTTGTTTGACTATTATCTGCCACTACTTAACTACCCAACTTATACCGGCATATTCATCAGCTCTTTGTATGACTCAACCAACTTATTTCTAATTTGGATTGTCGCTTCAAAGGCCACACTAGATTTATTACGAGCAATCATCACATCAGACAGCGACACACTTTGGTCACCGCTATCAAAACGAGTTTGTAGATCCCCTGAGGTCTTTTGCAATGAGTTCACATTGTTGATGGCTTTCGTCAGCATGTTGCCGAAGTCTGCACCGACCGTTTGCCCTGTCGCAGCAGGACGCGCGCTCGCAGCTTCAACCATCATTGCCTGCATTTCGCCTTGTAAACCATCTATTCTCATTTACTACCTCAAGGAGTCAAATTTATGACTATCTATTTTGCTGTATTATTGACAGAGCAATTAGCGTGCCATACCTAAAAACGACTAGATATCGTATTACACTAGTCAGAAAGCTGACACTACTAATCTGTGCTTAGTTTGGGATATCTATTCCAGCATCGCGCATTTTTGCTAACTTATAGCGCAATGTGCGAGGGCTAATACCTAGTTTCTCAGCCATATCTTTACGTCGGCCGTTACATGCGATCAAAGTTTCAAGGATGATCGCATACTCTTGATCTCTAAGCTCATTCCCCAGACCTTCACTGCTTGAAGCGATTTTGTTGATTGGGTTTGCTTCCGCAATAGGCTTGATATCTGGCGTTGCCACATCGCTACCTTCCACAATCTGCTGTAGGCCGCTGGCGTCTTGCCAATCCACCCCTTCAAGTAGGATATGCTCACCAGAAATTTTTTCTTCTTCGCTCAGAATCAACGCACGCTGCACGACATTATCAAGTTCACGCACATTACCCGGCCACGGATAATTGACGAGTTTTCTGATCGATTGAGGTGACATAACCGGAACTGGCATACCCAGTTTGGTACAGTGGCGCTCAACCAAGTGCTTCGCCAAAGGCTCAATATCACCTTTACGTTCACACAGTGGAGGCCAAGAGATTGGGAAAACATTCAAACGGTAGTACAAGTCTTCACGGAAATTACCCTCAGATACATACTGCTTGAGGTCTCGGTTACTGGTGGCGAGTACACGAACATCGAGTTTAATGCTCTTACGGCTACCTAAACGCTCAACTTCACGCTCTTGCAGCACACGCAGTAACTTAGCTTGTAAGCCGAGGTCCATTTCACTGATCTCATCGAGTAAAATTGTACCGCCTTGAGCTTGTTCAAACTTACCCGGACACGCCTGAATAGCGCCAGTAAATGCACCTTTCTCATATCCAAATAGAGTCGCTTCCAACATATTGTCAGGAATTGCCGCACAGTTAATCGCGACGAACGGACCATCTTTACGGTTTGAGGCGTTATGGATGTAACGCGACATCACCTCTTTACCAGAGCCGCTCGGGCCCAAAACCATGACATTGGCGTCCGTTTTTGCCACTTTATCGGCCAGCATCATTAGCTTAATGCTTTTTTCATCGGCAACGATGGCATCACCATTGTCGTCCGATTTTACGGGAGCATAACGGCTCACCATGTTTAGCAGTACTTCCGGCGCAAATGGCTTTGCCATATAGTCGATAGCGCCCTCTTTCATTGCAGCGACGGCGTCTTCGATGTTGGCATAAGCTGTCATCAACAATACAGGGAGATTTGGCCAGTGCTGCTTGATGTTTCTTAACAGCGCTAAGCCGCCCATGCCTGCCATCTGAACGTCAGAGACAACGATATCAACGGAGTTCGCTTTTAGTTTGACCAGAGCATCTTCTGCGCAATCTGCTTCTAGCCATTCATAGCCAGCAAGCGCGAGTGTATCGACAAGGGCCTCGCGTAGACCTTCATCATCTTCGACGATTAACACTTTGCTTTGAGCCATAGGATTCTCCAGTGTAAATTCAGTTAAAACTTATTAGCCTTCAATAGAAGCGCTTCTTTCTAGTGGCAAGCACATGGTAAAGCATGCGCCATCACCTTCTTCTGATATCAATTCCAGTCGACCTTCATGTGCTCGACATACCATTTGTACAACCGCCAAGCCTAAGCCTGTCCCTTGCGAGCGAGTGGTAAAGAATGGTTCCATGATTTTACCTTGAAGCTCTTTAGGTACGCCGGGACCACTGTCTTGTACTGATATCTTAAGCTCGCCGTTTACCGGCCTAAAAAATACATCTATCTGTGATTCTTTGCCGGCAATTTGAACCGCGTTCAAAACTAGATTGCTTAAAGCAGAGGCAATCGCGTTGGCATTGCCGAACATTTGAGTCTGTTCGCCTTCCACTTCTTGGCAGTAATCAATTTGGTTCGATTTCAACGCCGCTTCGACCATTGGCTGAAATTCTGTGATCAACTCAGCCACAGTAAAAGGTTTCACCACCTTATTATCGCCGCCCTTAGCAAACAGCAGCATGTCATTAACTTGCTTCTCTAAGTCATGAAGTCTATCCATAAGCTTAGATTGAAAACGTGTCTTCGTTGCCGATGGTAGATTCGGAGCGGCAAGGTTTGACGCATACAACATTGCACTAGAGAGCGGTGTACGAACCTGATGAGCAAGTGACGCCACCATTCTACCTAATGACGACAGACGCTGGAGATCACTAACTCGTGATTGCAGCAAACGCGTCTCGGTCAGATCGGTAATCAAAATCAGCTGACCCGTAGTCGAAGCAGAAATCGCCAAACGTACCTTTCGACCGTTCTTTAATGAGATCTCGTGACCATCATCGTCTTTGGGATCAAAAGCACTTTGGATAACAGAAAACCACTTCTCTCCAACCAACTCGACGCCAAGAATACGGTGCGCTTCGGGGTTTGCTTCTCTTACTTCACCATGGGTATCTAACAAGATGACACCAGCAGGCATAACATCGAGCACTTGCTTATAGCGCTCAACCTGTTGTTCAACTGAATCTAGGTGTGATTGATTTTCTGGTTCGTTAGATACGTGCATGTCAAAAATTTGCCTCAAATACTAAAACAGCCTGACACGCACAAAACGAGTCAGGCTATTTGCTATATTTATCACATAGTTAAGCAAGCAACAACTCGACTATGGTTTATCTTATCGCTTAGCTAAAGTGAACGATTAGCTAAAAATTTAGTGTTTGTTTTTCCGTTTCTCGAAAAGCAGAACACTAACGCTGCAAATTGTATTTACGCATTTTCTCAACCAGAGTGGTTCTGCGCATGCCTAACATGTCTGCCGCTCGAGCAACAATACCGCCCTGCGCTTCCAAGGCTTGATTGATCATATTCACTTCCATATCAGCGAGCAGCTCTTTCAGGTTAACCCCTTCTGGTGGTAATTCCTGAGGTGCATTCGCGTTGTCAGTCATATCATCTTGCTGATCGAAGCTGAAATCTTCCGAGAACAAGTCAGCCAAAGCGTCACGCTCTTGCTCTTCCTCAGACACAAAGCTATTAAACTCTGGTTGGAATTCAGGGATATCACTGTATCGATACTTAGTTGGCAGGTGGTTTACGTCCACTAAGCTATTCGGATAAAGAATAACCATGCGCTCCACTAAGTTCGCCAATTCACGTACGTTACCTGGCCAATCGTGTTCCATCAAAGAATTAATCGCTCGAGGCGTAAAGCAGATAGGCAAACTACCTTCCGCTTCCATTCTCGTCATAAGCTCCTGAAGTAAAAGAGGGATATCTTCTTTACGCTCTTGTAAGGCCGGCATTTCAATCGGGAACACATTCAAGCGGTAATAAAGATCTTCACGGAATGAATCATCGTCGATCATATCTTCAAGGTTACGGTGTGTAGCCGCAATCACTCGAACGTTCGCCTGAATAGTACAATTACCACCTACGCGTTCAAAACAGCGCTCTTGTAGTACACGTAATAGCTTAACTTGCATAGCCATTGGCATATCGCCAATCTCATCAAGAAACAATGTACCACCTTCAGCCAATTCAAAGCGGCCTTTACGTGCAGTAATCGCACCAGTAAATGCGCCCTTCTCATGGCCAAACAGTTCACTCTCAAGCAAATCTGGTGGGATTGCGCCACAGTTGACTGGAACAAACGGGCCAGAGCGGCGCTTTGAATGGTAATGAATGTTACGTGCAACCACCTCTTTGCCGGTACCAGATTCACCAAGAATCAGTACGTTGGCTTCGGTAGAGGAGACTTGTTCAATTAGGTGACGAACTTCTTGAATACCAGCACTTTGACCCACTAGGCTGCGAAACAGTGTGTTCTTGCGCGCTGAAGAGACAACTTGAACCCCTTTGCGACCTAGGAAATCTTTACAGTGCCTTAATGCGTCGCTTAACTGGGGGTAGTTTAGGGGCAGCTCGAGTTCGCCAACAAAATTGGTGAGCTCGTCAACAGGATGGTTGTTTTTGCCAATCACAAGCAGAGGGATGTGATTCGCGTGAATAAGCTTGTCATTCAGTAATGCGTTGAAGCCTTTACCTTTTATTGAGCCGATAATGCAACCAGCCCACTGTAGTGACCAGTCGACTTTGCGCGCTTGTTCAGAGCTGATAACTTCGCAGCTCTCTCCTACAAACTCTAATATTGTGCTTAAATTGTGACGATCTTGAGCGTTATCGTCGACGACAAGCAGTTTTGCCAAACCTTGCATAAGTAGGAATTATTGCCTTTATTTTGGTGCGATGCGGAAAAACGGTGAGCAACGTAATCCATAAAATTTAGAATTCTATCTGTGATTATGGTTTACGAGGACAAATTTATGAAATCAGCAACGAAAAAAGCCATTAGGCTATCTAATGGCTTCTATTTTATTTGATTAAAAAAATAAGGCAACCAACCAATTAGCGGATCTAAGGTTGGCTAAAACAGCAATTTTTCTTTAAATACCGACTTCAGCAGACGTCAAGTTGTGATATTCATTCGGAATTTGGTCCCAAGCGCTCTTAATTTCGCGAATAATATCGATAACATCATCAATAGGCTGAGGGTCATTTTTGTGATTTGCCGCAGAAATTTGCGTGATCATGAACTCATAAAGTTGATCTAGGTTTTTCGCAATATCACCACCATCGTCCATAGAAAGACAGCTGCGTAGGCTAATAATGATGTCTAGAGCCTTACCTAGTCGCTCACCTTTCACCGGTATATTGCCCGCTTGCATTGCCGCTTTACCTTGGATCAAACGCTCGATAGCGCCAGCCATTAGCATTTGCACAATCTTATGCGGTGAGGCAGCCGTTAGCTGACTATCCACTGATACCTTTTTATATGCCTGTAAAGAACCGCGCATAGTAAACCTCTTCTATAAAAACTTTTTGTATTGTTGAACTGACTTGGCACCATGTCGGTACTTGTGCAGGGTTTTCCCTACCCGGCCAGTTTCAGACTGCATCAATTCGACTAATTTTCGTGTTCTCGAAATGGCTTCAAACCACTCCGAACTTTGCTTAACGTCAGGGTGTGAATCGATGAATTGAAGCACGTTTTGCAATAACTGTTCTCTGTTATCGACAAGCGTCGCTATTTCTTCAGCATTAATTTCGCTAAATTCGAGTTTAGAGATAATTAATTGATCTAGTTCACAAAGCTCTTGAAGCTGACTGGTCATCTATTAACCCAACGCATTCATCATGCTGCCAAGCTGAGACTGCATCTTACTGGTTGCATCTTGCATGGCGGTGAACTTAGAGTGAGTACGACTTTCAAGACTATCCATTCGGCGGTCTAAGGCGTTTTGGTCGTCCGCTAAACGGTAGTTTTGCTCAACCAGGCTCTTTTCTCGAGTACGGATTGAGCCCGTAATACCAGTGATACCCTGAATCGCATCTTCGACCTTTTTAGCAAAGCCATTATTGCCGCCAAAGAACTCGCCCAGCTTATCAAAGTTATTGTTTAGCTGTCGGTCCAACATGTCGTAGTTGATCTCTAATGAGCCTTGTCTGGTGGTCGTGATACCAAACTCAGTTAAAGACTTGAGGTTTTCAGGTGCCCCTTCGATGCTTGAAGAGAATACCCCTTTCAATCGTGAGTCGGCGTTGCGAACCGTACTATCACCAGAAAGCGGGCCTTTTTGTCCGGTCGCAGGATCAACACCCGCCAAGTTTTTAGACACTTGGTAAAACTGGTTGTAAGAATTCACAAAGGCTTCAATGTCTTGGCGAACACTATTACGGTCGTACTCAACACCAATTTCTGCCGGCGGCTTATCTTTTGGCGTCTTTCCTTTCACCGTAATATCAATGCCTTCAACAGCATCTTCAATCACGTTGTTATTGCTAGAGAGCTGAGCGACACCATCCAGAACGACCATTGAGTCTTGGCCAGCTTGAACTTCGGTCATGCCGCTGTAACTATCAAAAGATTGCTGAGCAAGCGCCAAATCAGCTTGTGCCTTATCGACTTTCTCTAAGCGCTCTCGCTCTTCAGGCTCTAATTTGGCACGCTCGATATTTTTCGCTTGCTCTGCGGTCAATTCACCGTTTTCTACTTTCTTGGCCAGATCCGCTTTTTCTTGAGCGATCTTTTCTTCGATACGTGCTTGTTCTGCCTCAAGCTTTTGCTGGGCTTCTTTCGGTGTCACATATGAATCAGTTAAGGTACCAGAGGCCGTGTTCGACCAACCAGGAACATCAGGCGCTTTCTCGATGGCTTTTTCGTCAAGCTCAAGTTCTGGTGTGTAATAAGAATCTAAAAGCGTGCCAGAAGCGGTTTCCGTCCAACCTGGGATATTGTCTTCAGGCATGACAGATTTTGCCGCTTGAGCGGCGTCTAAGGCAGCTTGACCATCTGCAGCGGCTTGTTCACCGTAGCTAAGGCTTTGAGAGCCATCTTCTGCAGGAGACGTTGAGCCCGCTTGAGAACCTGGAATGATATTGCCGTCTTCGTCGACAGCTTGATCAGCTTTCGGATCATCATCAGAGATAGCCTCATCGATAAGATTAACGGCTTTTCCAGCAGGTGTGAGACCAAGTACGTCTTGAGCGGCAATACGAGCTTTCTCTAGCGCTTCAACACGTTCTTCAAAGGTTTTGTATTCGAGTTTTTTGAGAGGGTTAGACGCATCAGAGTCGACACTGATACTGATCTGTTGATCGGCACCCGATTGGTTGGAGGCGACGATAAGTCTTGGGCCTTCGACATCATTGATAATAGATGCACGAACGCCTGGGTTTCTATCTGCACCGTTTATGCTGCGAACAACATCGATTAGCTTTGATCTGTCGCCAACTTGCACATCAAAGCTATCATCACCAAGCGAAACCTGCAGCTTACCTGGGCCAAATTTCATGTCATCAGATAGAACATCTGACGCTACTTTATGACTCTGGGCAAGCTGCAACACATCGATGGCATATTTGCCAGCGATCGCTTCAGTAGTCGCGGTTGCAGAAACAAGCTCTTCATCAGTACTTTCTACTGTACGTACAGCGAAAGCTTTTTCCTGACGAAAGTTTGTCATCAGGTTTTTCATCGAATCGAGAGATTCTCTGAGTCTTCCATAGGCACTAATGCTGGTATCGATTCGCGCTCTTTCATTGTCGATTCGTTGCTGTTTAGGTACACGCTCCGAATCCACAATTTTGCTGACCATGGAATTGATATCCATGCCAGACGAAATCCCCATTGGGCCAAAACTCATTAAACCACCTCAATAATACGACTTAGACCTTCACCTCAAATATTCTACTATTCGAGTTTTGGGCTGCTAGGCGTCTTAGAATTTCAAGCATTTCTTCATCAGGTATCTGACGAATAATATCGCCGGTTGTGGTTTCATAAATAGTCACCACATCCCTTCCCGATTCTTCATCGACCTTAAAGGCAACCCCCTTATTGAGAGAGGAGATAAACTCGTTTACCTTCTCCACCATTTTGACTCGCTCTTCATCATTCAACTCTTTTCTCTCTTGAGCTAATTGAATCGCAGCTTCGGTAGCTTCTTCTTTCGATTTCTCTACCTTGCTATAAGAGGTTGCTTCTTTCAGGCGTGAAATACTCGACGCACTACTACCTTCATCGCTTGCAATTTTAATGCCATTAGGTGAGCCATAAGGCTGGATGTTCGATGCGTTAGATGGTATTTCCATAACACTCTCCCTCCCTCCTTCATGAGCCAACAGTAAAACTCCACATAAAGCGGAGTTTACCGCTACTTACCGAGGTAAGTTTAGCCCAATAAGCTTAGAGCTGCTGATGGTGATTGTTTTGCTTGAGCTAGGATAGAAGTACTCGCCTGTTGTAGGATTTGAGACTTCGTCATTGCCGTTGTTTCTTTCGCGTAATCGGTATCTTTGATACGGCTCTTAGAAGCATTAACGTTTTCGTTGATGTTTTCTAAGTTGCTGATTGCATGGTCAAAACGGTTTTGGAAAGCACCAAGAGATGCACGTTGGCTATCTACAGATTTTAGAGCGCCATCGATGATAGATACCGCTTCGTTTGCACCCGCAACTGATGTTACGTCGATGTCGTTTACGGTTACATCTTTACCTGCGCCAATACCTAGCTCACTTGCAAGGCTGCCACCAAACTCCACATCACCTTCAACTTTTTGGCTAGAAGCGAAAAGTTGTAATTTACCGCCTTCACCTACAGACGCTTTAACGTCTTGGCTTTGACCGTTGATGTAAGTTGCTAGCTCTTCGATATCGTTGCCTTCTTTAGCAGAGATAGATAGCTCTTGAGCTTCGCCAAACTTATCGTTGTATTTGATAGTCAGATCAGCGCCAGCGCCTACACGCCAAGATGCATCTTTACCTTCAGTAACACCGTAGCTCTTACCACCCATTTCTTGAGTGTCGGTACGCATGTTGCCCATAGATAGCATTACCGCTTCACCTGAGTCAGCACCGATTTGGAAAGATTGGCTACCGTAAGTACCGTTTAGAAGCTTGTTACCACCAAAAGAGGTTGTTTCAGCGATACGGTTAAGTTCTGTGTTAAGAGCAGATACTTCTTCTTGGATAGCAACACGCTCAGACTTGCTGTTTGAACCGTTTGCAGATTGAAGAGAAAGGTCACGCATACGTTGCAGAATGTTGGTTGACTCATTCATCGCACCTTCAGCTGTCTGTGCAATAGAGATACCGTCATTCGCATTTTTCACAGCCATATCTAGGCCGCGGCTTTGTGACGTTAAGCGGTTAGAGATTTGTAAGCCTGCAGCATCATCTTTTGCGCTATTGATTTTATAGCCAGAAGACAAACGCTCCATTGATTTTTGAGTACCTTCAGCCGCGTTATTTAGGTAACGCTGAGCCGTCATTGCAGACACGTTAGTGCTTACATTAATCGCCATAGTTGATCTCCTTTAGGCATTTTTTAATGCACTCATGTGACTCTCACCTCACACAAATACATATCAATTTGTTTACGCACCACTGTCTCTCTCACCTTACATTGGTACATATCATTTCTCTCAATCCCTTTAACGGCGCCTTAATTAGAAGCTTTAATAAAAAATGTGTTTTTTTTCGCATTATTTTCAATAACAAAGAAAAGTGTGATCGCCATTCAATTAATAGGGCGACATTCGCTAAAGTTGCCCCGTTATTTAAGTTAATGAGCGTGGTGTTGAATATAAAATCAGAAGAGATCCCTGATATCTCGTTCTACTCGATTCTGGGATGACGAATTACTGTTTTAGTCCTTTGAACAACTTATTCCCTAGGTAACCCAATATTTCTTATAGTGGCAAACAAAAACTAAAGAAATCACTTCCTCAAAAAACTAGATTCCTGATACCTCGTTCTACTCAGTTCTGGAATGACGGCTAATTACCTCACCGACTTACAGATAGCTCTTCATTTCTGATAGTGGTAAACCAAAACTAAAAAATCACCTCCTCTAAAAGCTAGATTTCTGCTTTCTCACTCCACTCGGTTCTGGAATGACGATAAAATATTTGTTCTAAATGAGTCGTTACTTACTCTAGCCATGTGTATTGCTAATAAAGAAATGCTGGGATCATCATCGTCCGATTCCCGTCATTCCCTACAGGGAGGGACGACCGTGATAGGGAATCTCGCTTATCATCCACGATCCAAATTAGGCATACCCCCATACACTTTTACAAACCGCAGAAAAGCAAAAACCCAGCCGAAGCTGGGTTTGTTTAGCGCTCATCTCTCACCACGAGCTAATTTGTGGAGGCCTTACGTCAACGCTTTGTCTCAACGACGCTTATAGTCAACGTGGCTTTTTAATCGATTAACCTAATAGGCTAAGTGCCGAGTTCGGCGCTTGCTTCGCTTGAGCAAGAATCGAGCTTGAAGCTTGAGAAAGGATCTGAGACTTAGTCATCTGAGTCGTTTCTTTCGCGA
>NZ_JAEFCE010000109.1:0-5330 GCF_016406055.1 Vibrio sp. IB15 | reverse complement strand
TTCTTGAAGATAAAAGCGGCTTTCCCCGGAAAGCCGCGATGAACCTTTTTTTTGCCTGTGATTGGCGCTACTTCGACACTAAATCCCCACAACAATTATTCAATAGTTAAGGCTTTAATTTATTCGAATAGATGAAGCTTCAATTTTCCGATCAAACGGCATCATTTTTGATTAGCTCGCCAAGCGCTGAAATATTGTCAAAGCTACTATCCACAACATGATCGATTAACTGGTCTTTCACATCCTCCAAAACAATGGTTTGTTCACCTCCATCGTGTTCAATGCTCATCACCAAGTTGTCCCCTTGCAACTCAGCGTCAATTTCGAGAATGAGATCATCGACTGAGTCGCTACCTGTCGCGTCTAAAATGTCACTGAACTCAAGTAAGTCTTCACCTACAGTGAACTCTTTAACCACATCGACGCTGTTATCGAGCGCTGAGTCTACCCATTCGAAAATGTTATCCGCATCGTTACCAATCAAGATCTCGTTACCTAACTTCGCAACAAAGTCAGACGATTCGGGATCACTCAGAACTTGATAGCCGTTGCCCCTTCCACATTAAGTGTAACTGTCTCAACGCTACTTACTTCCCCGGTAGAGTCGACAACTTGGTAATCAAAGCTGTCTTGATTCACTTCTAGGTCACCACCAATATATCTAAGCTCCCAGCTCCCTTTCTGATTTGAGAACTCGACTTGTTCAATGACCTGGCCAGGCGAAGAGTACGTGAATTCATAGAATAATCGCTCAACACCTGTCTCCCCAGGTTCTTTCTCGTATTCAACCGTTTCGCTGCCGCCATCAACAAAGTAAAAAACGGCTCTCACCACATTAGGGTTGTCTTCTTCAAACACAGGACCTAAACCGTCTAAGCCAAATCGAACCTCTGATATTGGGTTCTGCGCAAAGTCTATGGTCAGAGTTTCATCTCGGTTGATACCACGCCCGTCACTATCACCAATCCCATAACCCACATGGCTTTGCTCAGCATTGTATTGCTTGAGTGGCTTATTGTTGGGGTTATCTATCTCGACATAAATCGAGCTGCCATTGGCTAATTCGACTTCACGCCTCATTCCTCCAGAGCCATCAACCGCACGACCCCAGTTATAAAAACCGTCTTCAGACACTGGCGTGTCATCATTAGGGACATCTGTGATACCAAGTAGGAATGCTTCACCTGCACCGGCAACGTAACTTAAGCCGGAATGGTCAAATTGCGTTTCTCCAGATACGTCGCTTTCCACAACCTCACGTGTAATGCCATCGGTGTTTGTATAAAGTAGAGTTCCTGATGTTGGCAGTGATTTAATCACGATATGTAAATCGACCTCGTTGTGGTCATCTTCTATATCTGATATCCGATCTTGCGCAGCTGTCGTGGAATTGAACGTGATGGCCGTTTCTATATCACCGTATTGAACGACTCCCTCACCGTCGCCACCACTTTGATGAGGCTCCCCCGACGCATCAACACTGAAACCTGTCGCCACAGGCGCGTCATTGGTACCATTAATCGTAATTTCGATTATATGTGTAGCTCCATCAGTCGAAGTGATGCTGTATCGCTCTGTAATCACTTCACCTGCGTTCAGATGCTGAACCAGATCATTGTTCACCACATAAGTCCACAGACCTGATTCTGTGATAGCTAATGTACCGAGCGCACTTACGCCAGTTGAGCCTAAGGAAGTAAACACACCTGTTGGGTTAAAACGTGGAACGTCGTTTAGATCATTGTCGGTAATAGTCAGGGTGCCTGTCACTTCAAGATGATTAGATTCTTTATCGACATCCACATATTCAATGACACTACCTGTATCACTATCACCTTCTCCGACCGAAATCTCAGATGAGTCGTCAGCTCCAGTAATAACAATCGTAATCTCGCTTGTCGTTCCGTCCGAGGCAGTAACGACATAAGTTTCAGTCACTGACTCACCTTCCCCTAAGTATTGAACGTCGTCATTATTGACGTTGTAAATCCAGCTACCACTTGGAGCAATCGAGAGCTCACCGAGCTGAGTCGTATTGGTAGACTTGCCCGCATCAAATGCGCTATTGGGTAAAAAGGTGGGCGTTGTGCTATCGACATCGGTAATGGTGACCTCACCAGATGTCTGTAACTTGCTAGTCTCTTCATTAATACCGATATCTTCGGTCACGCTTCCTGACCCGTTGGTCGCGATCGCTCGATCATCTGTGCCTACTATGGTCACTGTTATTCTTTGTTCAACACCGTCGGAAGTTCGAACTATCGTGGAATCTTGGGCCTGTTGACCAATACCTAGCTCATTAAAAGAGTTGTTTGCCAAAAAGGTCCAAGTACCGTCGGCATTGACAATAAAAGTACCCAAGCCGTTTTCACCAACGACCTCTTGCTCAATAAAAATAACACCTTGCTTATCTAGTGTTAGCGAGCCACCTGCTTCTATGGGTTGATCTTGCTCTAACTCAACAGCATTGGTTTCACCAGACACAAGTGCTAACGCGATGGTGTTAAACAGCGTCAGTGACTGAGTCACGGATAGCCCTTGAGATTCGAAGCCTGACGTTTCAAAGTCAGTTTCTGCCTGGCTTTCTGTACCTGTTCGTTCGACCCGGCCGCTATTGGTCAGGCTTGATCCTTGGTCGCCTGCGGCAGTATCAAACTCATCACCTAATTCAGTTGGATCAAAACCATCCTCAATTGCACGTTCGACTTGTGCGATGGCGTCATCGGTATCCAACTCACTTTGTTGTCCTTGGCTATCAACGAATCGTGCCGAAACACTTGGCACACTCTCTTCGTTCTCGGCAACACTAATCACGACATCACTCGAGGCTGGTTGTTCGCCCGGTGCTAATTGACTCAATCGACCCTGAGCGTCAAGCACAATACTGCCGCTAGCAAGGCCTAGAATATTAAGGTTTACACTACCCATAATTCAGTTCCTACTTCAGCCCAAAACCAACCACACACGCATCAAAGCCCACCCAGTGATGTGGTTGCTTCACTTCATCAATTTAGTAGTGCCACTATTGATAACAAACTCATTATAAACTTGCAATTGGAGCTAATTTCAAATTGTTCAACAGCAATAGCTACTTGCAGACAAAAATAAGCCTTCAAACTTCGCATTTTTTTACAGATGTCCTAAGCTTCTATTAGTACACTTCTCTCAATTCAACGAGGAACATTGGTTGAGAAAAAGAGGAGACAATGAGAGTAGAAGGAGAGCTACTTTGAGATTGTTCAAATTATCCATGATGTGTTGCTTAGTCTTCAGCACACCGCTCGCCGCTCAAACCTTGGAACAGGCTGTCGCTATCACTTTGGCAACCAATCCAGAGATAAAAAGTATCTTTAACGAGTTTGAGAGCGTGAGAAAGCGGAACGATGCCTCTGGGGGAGCTTACCGACCAAGCATCGACATTGATGCCGGTATTGGCTATGAAGGCATAAACCCTGCACCAAACAATGGCCCAGATACCGACCTTACAAGAAAAGAAGCAACGATTTCCCTCACCCAATTGTTGTGGGATGGTTCAGCAACGCTCTACGATATGGATCGTACTGCTGCCGAAGCTGAATCGGTTCGGTTACAGCTATTAGCGGATGCTGAAGACAAAGCGCTTGAAGTTACACAGATTTACTTAGACGCGGTAGAGGCGACTGAGGTATTAGCCTTGTCAGAGAGTAACCTCGCTAAACACAAGAAAATTTATCAAGACATCAAAAAGCGAGCACGCTCAGGTATAGGGTCAACTGCTGATGTATCCCAAGTCGAGGCTCGGATCGCAAAAGCTCACGGTAACTTACTAGCCGCACAGAACAACCTCTTTGATACGCACACCCAGTTTAGAAGGGTCGTAGGCCGTGAACCGCTCGGGTTAATTTACCCAAGAGCAGATATTTCAATGATTCCGTTATCGTTACAAGACGCCCTCATTGATGCATTAGACCAACATCCGGTGATAAGGGTAGCGAAAGCGGATGTCGATTCAGCACACTTCCAATATAAACAGTTAAAAGGCGTGAATTACCCAACATTCTCTATAGAGGCATCGCAATCATGGCGTGATGACGCTGGTGGTGACGAAGGTTCTAGCCAAGAAACATTGGCGATGCTGAGAATGCGATACAACTTATACAACGGTGGGGCAGACAGCGCGAACTCGGAAGCCGCCGCCTACCAATTGAATAAAGCTAAAGACTTGAGAGACAGAGCTTATCGCCAAGTCGAAGAAGGGCTGCGCCTATCTTGGAGTGCATTAGACTTAACACTACAACAAAAGAACTTCTTAGCTGACCATGTGGATTCAGCATCAGAGACGGTTATCGCTTATGGCAAACAGTACCGAATAGGTAAACGTACTCTTCTTGACTTGCTAAACACTGAGAATGAATTGTTTGAAGCGCGAAAAGATTACTTAGATGCCCATTACGCTGAGCAATACGCTAAGTATCGAGTAATGAATGCGACAGGTTCTTTATTGAACGCTCTGCTGGTTGATATTCCAGATGAGTGGACAACGTCTGTGGAGTATTGATCATGAAGATAACCTACTTACTGCTTCCTGCACTAACAATGTCCCTACTCGCTTGTTCTAGCCAACAAGAAGAGGAATATATTGAGACACCCGAAGCCGAGCAAATATCCGACCTACAAGACGAAGACAAAGACGGTGTCGTCAATGCGAGAGACGCCTGCTCTGCAACACCTCCAGCGTCGTTAGTCGATAACGAAGGTTGTGGGGAGATCATACGCGCGGAAGAAGTTAGACAGCTCAATATACTATTTGCTAAGGATTCTTACGAAGTGAATCCGATTTTCTCAGATCAGATAACCACAATAGCTGAGTTTTTAGAAACCTACCAAAGTGCGTCCATCGAAATTCAAGGCTACGCAAGTAAAGTTGGCTCTAGCGAATACAACTTAGAACTATCAAAGAAACGCGCTCACCACGTCGAAGATGAGTTACTATCCAACGGCATCGACCCAAGCCGAGTTAGAGTAGTAGGTTACGGTGAGGATCGTTTAGAAAGTGAAGGTGACGATGCAACATCACACGCTTTGAATCGTAGAGTAACCGCAACCGCGGTTGGCTTGAGCGAACAAATCGTTGAGGAATGGACTATTTTCACCACACTTGAAAAATAGACAAAGACTAGGCTGTTACAGAGCCAAAAGCTAAACCGCGAAGACAAGCATAAAAAGAGAAAAGCCGCGATAGGATTGCCTATTGAACTGACCCCCAATAGTTGGACACCAATTATTGGGGGTCTTCTTATGTCCAAATATAGCCGAGAGCTAAAATGTATCATTGCTAAGCAATATTTAGA
>NZ_JAEFCE010000108.1:0-5511 GCF_016406055.1 Vibrio sp. IB15 | reverse complement strand
CCGATAGTACCAACGTTTACGTGCGGTTTCGTACGTTCAAATTTTTCTTTAGACACAATCGTGTTCCTTCCTAGTTATGATTCGCCACGTTCATTATTGAGCGAGACGCGCCAGAAATTGCTATTTTATGCGCCAACTCTCGTTAGCGCAATATTTGGACGCATTAGATCTTTCAAAAATTGAAAAAAATGCGTTCCTTTTGTTTAACCACGCTCTGCAATGATTGCTTTTGCAACATTGTTAGGCACTTCAGCGTACTCACTAAACTCCATAGAGTAAGAAGCACGACCTTGTGTCGCAGAACGTAAATCAGTTGAGTAACCGAACATGACAGACAACGGAACTTGTGCACGAATTATCTTCAGGCCAGCTGTCCCCTCGTCCATACCTTCGATGATGCCGCGACGACGGTTAATATCGCCAACAACGTCACCCATCCAGTCTTCTGGAGTAGTCACTTCAACTTTCATCATAGGCTCAAGCAGAACTGGTTGCGCTTCAAGTGCACCCGCTCTGAAAGCCATAGAGGCAGCGATTGTAAACGCCATCTCACTTGAATCTGTTTCATGGTAAGAACCATCATATAGTGTAGCTTTGATATCCAGAACTGGATAGCCAGCAAGCACACCATTGTTCATCTGTTCTTCAACGCCTTTAGCTACTGAAGCGATAAACTCTTTTGGTACTGTACCATCGGCAATTTCATCCACGAAGACAAAGCCTTCGCCAACTTCTGATGGTTCCAGTTTCAGCCATACATGACCGTACTGACCTTTACCACCGTGTTCACGGATAAATTTACCTTCCGCTTTCGCTGTACCACGAATTGTTTCACGGTAAGCCACTTGCGGGTTACCAACGTTGCAGTTCACGCTAAATTCGCGCTTCATACGGTCAACGATGATATCTAAGTGTAGTTCACCCATACCAGAAATCAGTGTCTGGCCTGTCTCGTCATCCATATCGACGCGGAACGATGGGTCTTCTGCCGCTAATTTACTTAGCGCGATAGTCATTTTATCTTGATCGGCTTGTGAGCTTGGCTCTACAACGATCTGAATAACTGGGTCTGGGAATTCCATGCGCTCTAGAACAATCTTATGGTTCTGGTCACACAGAGTTTCACCAGTGGTTACATCTTTTAGGCCGATAATAGCCGCGATGTCACCTGCTCGTACTTCTTTTACTTCTTCACGCTTGTTTGAGTGCATTTGTACAATGCGACCTAAACGTTCACGTTGTTTCTTCACAGAGTTGTAAGCTGTTTTGCCGCTTTCAACAACACCAGAATAAACACGGATGAAAGTTAGAGTACCAACGAATGGGTCTGTTGCGATCTTGAATGCTAGCGCTGAGAACGGTTCTTTGTCGTCCGCGTGACGCTCTGCTTCATTCTCATCTTCATCGATGCCCTTAATTGCAGGTACATCAACTGGAGAAGGAAGGAAATCAACCACTGCATCTAGAACAGCTTGTACACCTTTGTTTTTGAATGCACTACCACAAGTTGCTAGTACGATTTCATTGTTAAGGGTACGAGTACGAAGACCTTGTTTGATTTCAGCTTCTGTCAGCTCACCTTCTTCAAGGTACTTATCCATTAGCTCTTCAGAGGCTTCTGCCGCTGCTTCAACAAGTTCTGTACGATATTCTTCAGCCATTTCTTGCATGTCTGCTGGAATGTCTTCGTACGTAAAAGTCATGCCCTGGTCAGCTTCATTCCAGTTGATTGCCTTCATCTTGATAAGATCGACAACACCTTGGAAGTTTTCTTCAGCGCCAATGTTCAGTTGAATCGGAACAGGAGTCGCGCCTAGGCGGTCCTTGATCTGCTCGATAACGCGCAAGAAGTCTGCGCCAGTACGGTCCATTTTGTTAACGAAAACCATACGAGGAACTTGGTACTTATCAGCTTGACGCCAAACTGTCTCTGATTGAGGCTCAACACCAGATGAACCACAGAACACAACAACGGCACCATCAAGTACACGTAGAGAACGTTCTACTTCGATAGTGAAGTCAACGTGTCCAGGAGTGTCGATGATGTTGATACGGTGATCTGGGAATTGCGCTTCCATACCACGCCAGAACGTAGTGGTTGCTGCTGAAGTGATCGTAATACCGCGCTCTTGCTCTTGCTCCATCCAGTCCATGGTTGCTGCACCATCGTGAACTTCGCCGATTTTGTGAGAAAGACCGGTATAGAACAGAATACGTTCACTTGTGGTTGTTTTACCTGCATCTACGTGAGCAACGATACCGATGTTACGGTACTGCTCAATAGGAGTTTTACGAGCCACGGTTGAATCCTCTTATTAGAGACTTAGGGACTATTGCTATACCTAGGATTAAAAATTGCCTGCCCTAGAAATAGCAATAGTTCCTAGCATAAGCATAGGAACTAAAGAAGTGCTGCAAGGAACCTTGCAGCACTAAAAAGGTATTACCAACGGTAATGTGCGAACGCTTTGTTTGCGTCAGCCATGCGGTGAACGTCTTCACGTTTCTTAACCGCAGTACCTTTGTTCTCAGACGCGTCTAGCATTTCAGCAGCTAGGCGTTGAGCCATAGATTTTTCACCACGCTTACGCGCAGCTTCAACTACCCAACGCATAGCAAGTGCGTTACGGCGAACCGGACGAACTTCTACAGGTACTTGGTAAGTTGAACCACCTACACGGCGAGATTTAACTTCTACCGCTGGGCGAACATTTTCAAGAGCTTCTTCAAATACAGCTAAGTGGTCTTTACCAGACTTCTCAGCCATTGCATCTAGTGCAGTGTAAACAATTTTCTCTGCAGTAGATTTCTTTCCGTCAACCATTAGGATGTTAACGAATTTTGCCAGCAGTTCAGATTTGAACTTTGGATCTGGAAGGATCTTACGCTGACCTATTACGCGACGACGTGGCATGGATATTCTCCGTTGTCTTCTTCAGGTTTTTTCCAAAACTTTTCAGAATAATAAATAAAATAGTGTTTGGCCTTACTTAACGATTTCTTTTTAAAAAAGAGAATCAATTAAGACTTAGGACGTTTCACACCGTACTTAGAACGACCTTGTTTACGGTCATTAACGCCAGCACAGTCAAGTGCGCCGCGAACAGTGTGGTAACGAACACCCGGAAGGTCTTTTACACGACCGCCACGGATTAGTACAACACTGTGCTCTTGTAGGTTGTGGCCTTCACCGCCGATGTACGAAGTTACTTCGAAACCGTTAGTTAGACGTACACGACATACTTTACGTAGTGCCGAGTTAGGTTTTTTAGGTGTAGTAGTGTAAACACGAGTACATACACCACGTTTTTGTGGGCACGCTTCTAGTGCAGGCACGTTGCTTTTAACAACTTGCTTTACACGAGGTTTGCGAACCAACTGGTTAATAGTTGCCATTAACTAGCTCCTGAAATTTACTTGAAAGTAAGCTTTGTGAAAAATCTATCCCTAACTACATGTCGCAATTAGGGACGCAAAATTCTATTCAGCAGTGGGATGTGTGTCAAGAAATATACAGATCTTTTTTAGCCGTCTAGAGCTCAGGATGGTCTAGTTTTGACCAAACTGATAGAACACAGCTACCAAGTGACTGATTTGTCGTTTAAAACCGTCAATTCAACAAAGCCATCAAAGCCTATTTGCGGGATGGCTTCAGCGGCCAACTGTTGTAGGCCGCGACTCTCTAAATCGGGTTTTAATACCGACATGTGCTCGACTGCACTGATTTGAGTGAATAACTCATGATTTGGAAGGCAAACATACACTGCATCTTCAACTAACAAGAATTGATCCTGTGGTTGAGAGTAGACGAGTGCAAGTTTTAGTTTATCCGCTGTTTTAACAATATGAAGCATAGCGATTCCTAGAAAGTCAGTATCTGTTGGCACTGAGCTAACGTCTGCGCTAACTCATCAGCTTCAGCGACGGTGACATCAATCAACAAGTCATCAGCGGAAAGACCAAACTGACTCAGGCTTCGCTTACAAACGTACACCTGTTCAATGTCGTACAGATCCATCAACTTAAACGCCGAGATGTAGTCACGGGAGAGTGTCTGTTCAGGCTGCTGTGCTTTAAGAAGTTGTGTCACACCATCACCAACAAAAAACACGGCGATATCTTCACTATAAGCGGAGGCAGCTAATAACGCGTCTAACCCTTCCCTACCCGCAGCGGTAGTATGAGGAAAGCTATTAAATACAAAGGCTAATTTTCTCAAAACTGTACCACTCTGTCTTGCGTGAGTAGCGCTTCCGATAAGCTGCCTAAACCAGCCTGTGTGAATCCAGTAGCTAAGTTAGAGCCACTCAACTGATGCTGTTCTGCTTCTTCAGAACTGATGATGCCACGTCTTAGTGCCGCCGCAACACAGGTCTCAAGACTTACATTATGTTCATCTGCCAATTTCTGCCAAGCAGCAGCCAGATCAAACTCATCATTAGCTGGCACGGTAAGGTCAGAGCCGTTACTTACGCCGTCTTGATAAAAGAATACACTGTGGAGTTTGTGGCCCTGTTGAAGCAGAGCCACGGCAAACTGGTAAGCACTTCTTGCTGACTGTGAACCGTAGAGAGGCCCATTAACTAGGAGTGTATAGCTTAACAACCCTCTTCATCCTCTGTTTTACGCTGACGGATATATAGGTATACGGTGTGCTTAGAAATATTCAATCGCTCAGCAACACGGTTAATCGCATCTTTGATATCAAAAATACCTTTGTCGTACAGCTCCATCACGATTTGACGGTTCTTGGTATTGTTCGATACTGATTTGTCGGCATTGATCTCTTCAATGGTGCGCTCAACCGTTTGGTCAACAAGTTCTTCAACGTCGCTTGCAAAGTTAACCGATGAGGCAGCTTCGTCTGCGTCTTGTGTCGGCATGAAAGATTGCAGCACTTGTGAGAAAGGCGCATCTAGGTTCACGTTAATACACAGCAGGCCAATCACTCGGTCTTCACCATTTCGGATAGCCACAGTGATCGACTTCATCAACACGCCGCCTTTAGCACGGGTGAAGTATGAGCGTGAGAAGTTACGTTTAGAACCTTCGATATCTTTTAGCATTTTCAGTGCAAGGTCAGTAATTGGCGAGCCAACCTGACGCCCGGTATTCTCACCGTTAGCAATTTTAATCGCAGAGGTGTTGAGGTCTTCTAAAGAGTGCAGAACGATCTCACAAAATGGGCCAATTAGACTCGCAATGCCGTCTACCACCGCTTCATAAGATCTTAGAATGATTTTATCGTGTTCACTGAATGGCATGACATTGACTGATTCCATTTCAAGTAACACATCTGCATTGACTGTTTCTGTAGTAGTCACTTATTCCTTACCTTCGTGTGAAAAATCAACAAATTTATGTAAGTTTATCAGAAAATTTTAATTGCACACCTAGCTAACATTGCAACTAGTGATTTAGAACAAGTTTAAAAATCAAATACTCATATTCGAATCATAAAAAAAGGTTCATCGCGGCTTTCCGGGGAAAGCCGCTTTTATCTTCAAGAAG
>NZ_JAEFCE010000107.1:0-5939 GCF_016406055.1 Vibrio sp. IB15 | reverse complement strand
ATTATCTCTCAGAAGAAGGATCGGTCAACCGATCCTTATCTGATCTACATTGCGAATCTAGATTCGGGCTTTGTCTCTTTGGTTGTTCTACTATTCATTATCAATTGGCTTTAATACTCGGCATGGGTTACCGACTGCGACCACATTGTCTGGAATATCTTTGGTCACAACACTACCCGCACCGATCACACTATTCTTACCAATATTCACGCTTGGGCAAATAATCACGCCAGCACCAATCCAAGCATTGTCACCAATCGTGATTGGCGTACCGAACTCAACGCCTTCATCAACACGGCTCTTTACATCCAATGGGTGACCTGCCGCAAGCACTTGTACATTAGGGGCAAACAGCACATTGTCGCCAATCGTTACTTCAGCCATATCTAACACGACACAATTAAAGTTGGCGTAAAAGTTCTTACCGAGCTTAATGTTTGAGCCGTAGTCGCAGCGAAATGGTGGTTCTAAATATACAACTTTGTTTATGTTGAGAATATTGGCTGTGAGGATAACCAAGCTGGAGATGCCGGAGATGATGCAGAACTGGACAAGCTGTTGCTCGACGCATACTGGCAGTTAGTTGGAGACAATGACAGTATCTATCTTGGTGACCTCGGCACTAAATTGAAGCAATTAGACAGTGCTTTTGACCCTAGAAGTTACGGTAGCGCAAGCCTAAAGAAACTGATCATTAATAAAACGACCCAACTGGAAATTCATGATGTTCGAGACGACCGTTGTTACGTGCGCCTTGCCAACGCTATAGGTACGGTGAAAGCGACACCTAAGAAAGGTAAAGGTTTTGCATTTATTGTGTGCCAGGGAGAGGAGTTTTATTTTCGTAAGGATGACTTGATGGACGAAAAACACTGGTCAAAGATAAAATCAAACCAGAAGGTCTACTTTCAAAAGAGCTCAAAGCACCATGGCCCCGCTCCTGGAGCAACAAATATTAAGATTGTCTGATTTAACAAAAAATAGCCCAACATTGTTGCCCTTGTTGCTTAAGAATTGTCTTTTGCGGAATTAATATTTTGGGCTGAAGTTAACTTCAGCACTTAACCTGAGGCAAATCTGCCCAAGATGTCGTGTACTGCGGTGTTAGAAGTTGACGCCGCATTTGCCACTTTTGCCCAATGCCTTGAGCGCCAAGGAATACCGTATTCTGGCCAAAACGTTGATTCAGACCATCAAACACCGACATTAACGGCGTATTGTTTGGGGCTGGGTTAAACAAGTCCGCTTGCTCTTGCCTCCCATCAACCAAATCCAATAGCCCAACTCCCACTTTGTAAAAGCGCACGCCTTCTGAAAAGAGCTGCGCTGTGAGTTCAGAAACCACTTGAGTGATTTGCGTGACATCCGCTGTTGGGTAGGGGAACCGGTGGACGACACGCCGGTTATAGGGCGCATCATCAAAGGGCGAACTCGAGGCAAAGCACATTAGCACCTTACATAAGGATTGCTGCTTTCTTGCTTTACGCGATGCAATGCCCGCGTGGTGGCACAACGCCTGACGTAATAAGGTTTCGTCTTCAATGCGTTCGCCAAAGCTGCGCGTAGAAAAGATCTGTTTTTTATCGGCTCTTGCTTCATCCCACTGTTTACAGACTTGGCCATTGAGCTCACGCACAGTGCGTTCCAACTCCACATTAAACACCTTGCGGGCCAATGGCGCCGGGTACTTGGCCAGTTGTAACGCGGTGGTGATACCAAGGTGTTTTAGGTGAGTCGTCAGCCGTTTTCCTACTCCCCACACATCACTGACTGAGAGCTGAGCAAGGACGCGTTCGCGTTCCACTAAAGTATCGAGCACGCACACCCCATCAAACCCAGCGATTTTCTTTGCTGCATGATTGGCTATTTTGGCTAGAGTTAACGTCGGTCCAATGCCCACACACACAGGTAACCGACATTCTCGCCACACCGATTTTCTGAGGGTTTGCCCATGCTCACGAAGACACGGTATCGCGAGCGCCGTTCGCTCGAAAGAGAGAAAAGATTCATCGATAGAGTAGATGTGCTGCTCAGGAGCAAATCGGCCGATGACTTCCATCATCTTGCTCGATAAGTCACCGTAAAGCTCATAGTTAGAAGAGAGCGCGATAACGCCGCGTTGCTCGCACAGTGCTTTCATCTGGAAGTAGGGCTTAAACTTCTCGACTCCGCACTCTTTGGCTTGGCGGTTTGCCGCGACTACGCAACCATCATTATTGGACAGGACAACAACAGGCTTACCACGCCATTCGGGGCGAAAGACTTGCTCGGCGCTGCAGTAAAACGCATTGGCATCAACCAGGGCAAACATTACCCTTGCCCCAATAAATGACTGGCCCGGTGACAGCGTATCGAACGTATGACGACGCCTTCCACTGTGAAGGTGTCGCAATCTTGGACCAAAACTGGTGCGTGGCCAGGGTTAGCAGAAAGCAGCTGGCGATGCTTAATATCAAGCAACTTACACACGAATTCGCCATTCAGGTTGGCCACAATCACATCCATATTACTCAAGGTGACATGGCGATCGACAATCAGAATATCCCCATCGAAGATACCGACCCCTTGCATCGAGTCGCCGCTCGCGCGCCCTAAAAAAGTCGCGCTTGGGTGCTCGACCAGTAACTCATCTAAATCAAGCGAAAGTTGGCGGTACTCCGCAGCAGGTGACTCAAAGCCAGTGATGCCAGCACGGGCTGAAATAGGAATAACGTTCATAAATAATACTGTTTATATATACAGTATTATTATGGGTAAAAATGCCCCGGAGCGCAAGCCTGTGATTCGGCTAAGTAACATCTTAATGACACATTCTTCACTAAGAGGTGAGTTTGTATTTGGGGAAAACCGGCATACACAAATACTATTGACCAATCTATCAATAAAACAAGGAGGGACCCCTTTCTTCCTTTGTGCTAGAAAAACAGCTCCCAATCGGGAGCCTCTGTTTGCACTAAGTGACGTTACGTTAAATAGGTATCACAATAACTAACAGTGATGGTGTTCGATTAAAATTACACGTCTAATTGTGCCCACTTGCCTTTTCTGGATATTGTTAACAAATCACCATTTAAACGTAAGTTTTTTAATGAAGAATAAATCATATCCTCGTCAACCTTAGCAACTTCAGATAACTGCTGAAAACTTACCATGCCTCCCTCGTTATACAAAAAACTAAAGATCCTATGATTTCTGCTTTGCTTCCTGTATTTGGCAATGGTCTTCCCCCCTTTTTTTACATGAAAGACATTAGATTCACTAATGTACTCAAGGGGGTCTTGAGTAAACAACAAAAACACGACTATATGCACATAAACTACAATTAAATTAACCACTATGTACAACAAATGAACCTCTACATCAGCTAATCTTAAACAAAAAAGGTTTTACTAAAGGCTTACGATTCAAGAGGCGTTAGAGCACTCAAGGGTTCAGGGAGCCTAATTAGCCTACATACGTCCTTTATAACCTTTTCATCCATGACCAATTCCATTCTTTTTTGATCAATATTACATAGAGTTTTCAGAGCTCCTGTTTGAGCTGTCCACCCCATTTTTTTCCAGTTAGAAACTTGCTCAAATTGAGCCTGAGAGTCACTCTTTCCAGCTAACCCCTGCTCAATAACGTGAAAGGCATACTCACTGGCTAAATGATGAACTTGAGCCAAGTTATCACTGTGCGGTTCTTTTCCAGTGAACACCCAAATTAAAACTGAGACTGTAATCGCCCATGAAACAGCAGAACTCGCAAGAAATAAATTTTTCAAAACACTTAATACCAATTAAAAAACAAAAAAACAAAGTGATAACATGTTGATTTTAATGAAAAACACAACATAAGTGCAATTAGTTTAATATTACTTTTAAGCCGTGTATACCATAAGTGGATAAATTCTATTAACGTTCTCATTCATTACGATTTATTGAAGTGATTTATGAGCGACATTAATCTTGAATCAAAACTTGAAGACGTTACCTTTTGGTGCAAATCAATCCTTACCCAGCCTGAAGATAAAAATTCTATTGGTTACCTTTATGTTCATGCTCAACTGTTATTGGATGAAATACAAAACACAAACCTAATTGCAAAAAAAACCATAACCAATAAGACAGAGAGAGCTAAAACTTAATAAGTTGGGTTATGTTAAAACCAACAAGACAAATGCATGGAAGTTGGAGTAAATCAAACAACTAACGGGCGACTTCGCTATCGAAAACAGCCCTCAGAGCACCTAAAAAGCTCCTAGTTGCTTTTAGGACGCCTATCCAGTCCGATGCCATTCCATAACGCCTTGTAAGGTTTTGATGCTTTTCAGAGTTATTTAAAGGGCAAAAGGCGACACAATACGCCTTTTCTCATTCCCATTCCTCAACCTGTTCTAAAAACCGCTCAAAGTCCTCACGTGTCACGATCGTCTCGCCATTCTCGGCAAGCACAACATTCAACGCAGCCACCATTTGGCCAACGGGCGGGTTTAATGTGGCTAACTTTTCGAACAAGTGGACTAAGCGAATATCGATGGTAAAGCGACCTTCTTGTGACATTGTCACGCCTCCAGTGGTTTACGAAGGAAGTGCGGGCGTTAGCCCCGCCCAGTTATGCTTGAACGGCTTGAGCCAGTTCACCCAGTGGAACATAAACCGCTTTGCTGTCTTCACGCCAAAAGCGCACTTTACGCACCGACCAACCACAACGAATAAAATCTTTATTAGCGAGGTAGGTACCGGCACCCATTGAATAGTTTTCTCGATGTTCACTACTTTGCGTTTTATCCGCTAAAAACGTCGTATCTTCATGGTTTAAGCACGCTTTGCGCAGCTCTGGGAACAACCGACGCGTATGTTTAGACCAGGCGAGAACAATCGTTTTTTCGGTATTAAAGCGGTAGTCATCACCATAAGGATCGCTACTTTCCTCATCAAATACGGTGTACGTGGCCACAATGACACCCTGCGCCCAATCCGGTATGAAAAGCGATGCCTGAAACGCCTTCTCTCGTTCTACTTGCTGTTGGTGCGCCGCTTTTGTTTGTTTAGCCTTGGCCTGCTCCTCGGCTTCTTGTTGCGCTTTCGCTAAACGGGTGCGCGCTAACACCTGAGATCGAGCCAGCGCCACCGTATGCCGATTTAACTGATAGGTTTTAAGCAATGCGAGCAGCTCACGCCCTTGGGCGTGAGTAAAGTACCAATGCGACGGTTCACTTTTCTCAAGCGATAGAGCGTACTCGAGGACACGAAAACAGTGGTCCGCAAACCCACACTCATTACCGCCGCAACCCAAATCGACGCGGCAACGATGCTGATGGCCACCTTCGAACTTCACCGTTACTTCTGTTTTGTCGTAACCACCTACTGGATTATCCAAAGCGGCTTTCAGTGCAATGGCCTCAAAAATTTCGAACTCAAACTCTTCACCCGTTTGTAGCCTGGAAGATTCAGACCAGTGAATCACAACAGACAGCGGCGCCACCTTCATTGTTGTAGAGCCTGACGGATGCAACGGGGATACGTTGCTCGCTTTTGCGGGCTTAGTGCTGTGAGTTTGCGAAGAAAGGGAATGTGACATGGTGTGCTCCTTGGGTTGTTAGGGTTTCATCGTCGTTTTCGCCTAACTTCCCGGTAGCCTGCATGGTTTTCACTGGCAAAAGCGCGCAGCGTTCATTTCACTTTTTCTAGTGAAGTTCTGCAGGCGAAGGATAGAAGTGGCGTAAACGAAACGTTGAAACCCAGCCCAAGGACAAAATAGAGCACAAACACCACGCATACTCCGACAGCACTTGGCCGCAAAAGCGAAAGCTTGCCTAGCCCTGATTGTGACCGGAACGGCCAAGACAATGGGAAATACGCTGTTTGTATTTTTTATTGGCTTGGTTGAGCCACCGATTGAGTGAGGAACGTATATGGACTCCCCTAGTATTGCAAGGAAACGAGTAAAGGTAT
>NZ_JAEFCE010000106.1:0-5992 GCF_016406055.1 Vibrio sp. IB15 | reverse complement strand
CGTCGTTTTCATTGAACGCTGCCTCTGCCACCACATCGATGGTTGGGCCGTCATTGATTTCCTCCACATCAACATTAACAGTAATAGTGTCTGTTCCGCCATTTCCATCGCTAACAACAACAGTGAAGCTATCATTGCCGTTGTAATTTTCGTTTGGTGTGTAGGTCCAGTTGCCGTCTTCATCTACAACAACGGTGCCGTTGGATGGTTCAGTGCCTTTAGAGAAGTTTAATGAATCACCATCAGTGTCAGATGCTGAAAGGCTACCGTTGACTGGTGTGTCTTCATCAGTAGTTACGGCTATATTGTCGCCAAGTAGGTTGCCATTTGTATCTGTAATAAGTGGGGTATCGTTGACAGGGTTAACGCCAACATTCACAGTGATCGTATCAGTACCACCTTGGCCATCGGATACAACGACCGAGAAACTATCGTCACCATTGAAATCATTATTTGGGATGTATGTCCAACTACCATCACTGTTTAAAGTGACGGTTCCGTTTGCTGGCGGTTGGGACATAGCAAAAGAAAGAGCATCATTATCGTCGTCAGAAGCACTTAATGTACCGCTAACAGGGGTATCTTCATCCGTTGTGAAAGAGACAGTACCTCCGACAACGACATTGTTGGCATCTGTAAATAGAGGGGCGCTATTAGATTCAGTTGAAGATTCTGAGATAGAACGATAGGCATCAAGAAGGCTTAAACTTTGAGTGCGGGACATGCCCAACGCTTCGAAGCCTTCGGTTACGAACTCGGTATCAGGGATAGTTTCTTCACCATCTCGCTCAATGGTACCGCTGGTGCCTAGACTTGAACCATTTTGACCAACAGCGGTTGCGAACTCTTCACCTAATTCTGCAGGGTCTTGACCTTCTTCTAATGCTGCGAATATATCAGCAATATCTTGGTCGAGTTCAATCTCACCATCTTCTGGTGAGAATCGCTTCGCGGAAACTTCAGGGCTATTTGATTCATTAAGAGATTCTAAGATGACATCTCCCGCCTGAAGTGACTCGCCTTCTTCTAGGACTTTAATCGTGCCATCTGTTGAAATAACAATGCGCTGGCCCAGTGCTAGTGCACCAGCCAAATTCAAAGTCGTCATGTCCATATTAACCCCTAAAACCCATCTTTTGCCATCAACGTCAAAATAGTGACATCTCTTTGTAATATTAGTTAAAATATAACACCTATAAACACATCATTCATAGTTATGATTCTATTATTTAACAACCTTAAATGGAAGTTAATGACAATGCTCACAACAAGTAATAATTCAGGTGCGTAAAACATCAATATAAGTTATTGTGTTAGCGAAAGATAATTCGAATACAAATAAAAGATTTCAGTGCTCAAAATCAAAATAAAACGCACGATGATCTGTTAACAAATTTACAACCATTTACGGCAGCTTCTAGAGCGAACGTTATTTTTTTGGCGGTTCACCTAAATTTTGTGTCTTTATCAAGTAAAGCTCATATTTCGGTGTCAGTCCATTTGGGGAGATGGAAATTGAATTGCATTCAAGCAACAACATTAGGATTAGCGATAGCGCTGAGTTTGCCGGCTGGCGCACAAACCTTAGAGCAGGCTGTAGCATTTACTTTAGAAAGTAACCCTGAAATCAAAAGTGCTTACAACGAGTATATTAGTAAACGTTACTTGAATGATGCATCAGGGGGAGCCTACCGACCAAGTATCGATTTAGATGGAGGTATTGGTTATGAACATACTGATCTCGCGACCAACCAAGACACCACCGACCTAACACGAAAAGAAGCAACGATTACGTTAACCCAATTGATATGGGATGGGGCTAATACGTCAAATGACATCGATCGTACTGCGGCTGACGCTGAGTCTGTGCGCTATCAACTGTTATCTAACGCCCAGGACATAGCACTTGAAGTAACAAAAGTGTATCTTGACGCAGTTAAAGCTTATGAAGTTCTTTCTCTCTCAGAAAGCAACTTAGCGACACACAAAGAGATATACAGTGATATTCGTAAGCGCGTGGAGTCAGGAATTGGCTCGACAGCAGATATGTCTCAAGTAGAAGCTCGTATTGCTAAAGCACATGGTAACTTACTCGCAGCTCAAAATAACTTGTTTGACACTCACACTCAATTTAAGCGACTTGTCGGACAATCTCCGCTGGGGCTAACCTTTCCTCGTGCCGATGCTGGTGCTATTCCATACACTGTTGATGGCGCCCTAGCAAAAGCCTTCAATCAACACCCTGTGATCAAGATAGCTCAAGCCGACGTTGATTCAGCAAAGTTTCAGTATAAGCAGTCGAAAAGCACCAACTACCCAACAGTGTCTTTTGAAGCAGCGCAAACCTGGCGTGATGATGCCGGAGGTACAGAAGGAAGTAGTGATGAATTCTCGGCAATGGTTCGCTTGAGGTACAATCTTTATAATGGTGGTTCAGATCAAGACCGCGCTGAAAGCGCCGCTTACCAACTGAACAAAGCCAAGGATCTTCGTGAGAGCACGTACCGCAATGTCGAAGAGAGCTTACGTCTTTCCTGGAGTGCTCTGGATTTGACGGTCCAGCAAAAAGAATTCCTATCTGATCACGTAGACTCGGCATCAGATACGGTTATCTCATATGAGAAGCAATACCGCATCGGTAAACGTACCCTTCTCGATTTGCTCAATACCGAGAATGAACTGTTTGAAGCTCGTAAAGGCTATTTAGATGCCAAGTATGACGAGCAATACGCAAAATATCGCGTTATGAACGCAACTGGTAATCTACTTATTGGCTTACGAGTTGAGATCCCTGAAGAATGGAATGAAAAGGTGGAATATTAATGAAGCTAACAAACACAGTTTTATCGCTTTGCTTCATGGTTATATCTACCCATGCTTTAGCTGACAACAATGAAGATGAATTTGAGTATCGTGCGCTTCCGCCTGTCACTCAAATTTACGATCTACAAGATGACGACAACGATGGCGTAATCAATGCGCGTGATTTGTGTGCCGATACGCAGATTGGTGCAGAAATAGATAACGACGGTTGTGGTTCATATTTCGAGTCGTCGGAGAAAAAAGAGCTCCATATACTCTTCGCCAATAACTCTACAGAAATTAACCCAGCTTTTCTTAACCAGATACGCCAAATGGCTGCCTTTTTGAAGCGTTACGAAAGTACCACTATTGAATTGCAAGGTTACGCTAGTAAGGTGGGTAATGCCGAGCACAACCTAATGCTGTCAAAAGAGCGGGCTGCCAACGTTAGACGTGCACTTATCAGCAACGGCATTCAACCTTCTAGAGTCAACATCGTTGGCCATGGTGATTCTGAGTTCAGTAGCAATGACACCGAAATCAACCACGCACTTCACCGTAAAGTCGTTGCTTCTGTGGCCGGTTTTAAAGGCAATATCAAAGAAGAGTGGCATATTTTCACTAAGATTAAGAAGTAACCCTCCCCCTTTAACCATACTGAAACGCTATCTTAAATTCACGTTTCAGTATGGTTATAATTCCTTGAATAGCATATACCTAAGCCGTCTATAATGTTAATCTTGCCACGTTATCAACATAGAGAATTAATCCATGAGCAAACTAACAGCTGATACTCAAGCAAATCTAGAACTTTTCGTTTCTGAAACACAAGAAACTAAACTGGTATGGGGCCTTCGCAACGAAGAAGGTTGGCTAGCATGTGACTCAAGTGAATTCGAAAACAGCGAAGTGATGCCTTTCTGGTCTTCAAAAGAAGATGCTCAAACTCACAACGTTGAAGAGTGGGCTGACTTTGAAGTACTAGAAATTCCACTAGACATCTTTGTCGAAGATTGGCTACTAACTCTTGCTGAAGATGGCGTACTAGTAGGTGTTAACTGGAACGAATCTCTAGAAGGCAAAGAGCTTGAGCCTTCTGACCTAGCGAAATTATACATCTAATTTCAAGTATCGGCCGTGCAAATTGTACGGCCGATATCTCTCTGATAAAACTAAATAAATTAGAGATCCCGTTCGCAATCCCTGCCACAAACACCCCTCAAAAATTGAAGCAAGATCAAACTAATCATAGAATATCGTTATTTATCTAATTGATAGCTTCTTGTGACACGTTCTCTTTTCCTTTGCTTTATATTTTTGGTTAGTTTTGTTACACACAGCCAACCAGTTAGTCCAAGTCTCTCTTTAGACTCACCTATCACTTTGCCAAGAGCATCTGATATAAACACTCCAAACGCTGATTGGAATACACTTTACCTATCGACTTTGAAGCACTCTCCTGAACGTGCGTTAAACATGCTGCAAACACGCTATACGAGCTCGACTGTTTACGGTGATAAGCTTTACCTATCATCTCTCCTCTATCAATACATGAGTCATCGCGATCAACCCTTCTATGGCATAGCTTCCAATGACAGCGAATACCAGGCAATTGAAAAAACATTTCTTTCTGCTCTGATGAAAGACGGCAAAGGTCAATATGCAGAGGCACAGCAAGGCTTTTTGACTCTGTTAGCAAAAATGCAATCTCGTAGCGATTCAACCGGCAAAGCACTGCTCAAGTACCAATTATGTCGCTCCCTCAACGAACAAGCCAAATATCATCAAGCCAACTACTATTGCTCAGGGCTTGAGTCCGACTTACATGATGCCATCGATCCTGTACTACCAAAGTTCATTACTTATCGAGTCATCGCTAACAACCATCATTTTCGTAGTGACTATCATACCGCGTTAAATACCTACCTATCTTTGATCAAGGCATTCCCAAAAGGACATGATATCTCTGGGGTTTACAACGATATTGGTAACTTACTCAAAGAGCTAAAGCAGTATGAAAAATCAACTCAATACCTAGAGGAAGCGCTTACCCTAAGAGCCGATGCTTCCGGCATAATGAAGGCTCAGGTTCATCACAGCCTTGCTGATCTCTATTTAAGTCAAGGCCAAAGCGACTTAGCGATTCATCATTTCGAAAAAGCGCAGAAATTACTAAGAGAATCATCACATAACTACGGCATTGCACTCACTAGCTTAGGGCTAGGTAAAGCTTATACACAGACACAAAATTATGATTTGGCACGAAGCTATTTAACAGAGTCACTTGAGGCCGCTAGTGCGTTGAGCAATGATGGCATTCGTATCAATGCTTATCTAGCTGTGAGTGATATGTTCGAAGAGAAGAACCTGATGGCTGAGGCACTTAATTATGCCGAACAAGCTTTGAGGCTAGCGGAACAGGTATCAAGACACAAATACACAGCTCAAGCTCTGCTTCAATTATCTGAAGTACACAAAGCGCTTAATGATTACCAACAAGTGTTTATCTATTATCAACGATATTCATCCATTCAGATGGAAGCGCGAGATACAGACAATCGGCTCGCACTCGAGGCGCTCGATATTGCCCATACCAAATATGAACAAGAACTAGAGAATTCCTTGTTAATGCATCAAGCGAACATTGACCGCCTTCATATCGAAAAAATGGAGCGCCAACGCTGGGTTTACAACATCATTGTGATTCTATTGTTGTGTGGTGGGAGTTTTATGGTGTTCGCGAATAAAACAATTCGCTCAAAAGCAGCGATTGACGCTACGACCAAAGCGTACAACAGAACTGAGATCATAAGACGAATTAAACGGGTGAAGCGTTCTCAAGAAACGAATAAACAGCATGTTCTAGTCTTATTAGACTTAGATAAGTTTAAGAAAATCAATGATGAACATGGTCACCCAACCGGGGACAGAGCAATAGTTCACATTAGCAGACAAATCAGAAAGCATTTAATGAGCGGAGAGTTGTTTGGTCGTTTAGGTGGTGAAGAGTTTGTAGTAATGCTGACAGACACCCCCCCACCGGAAGTAAGAGAACGAGTTGAAGAGTTGCACTACGCCATATCAAGCACGGTCTTCTTATCAGAAAGTAAAAAGCCACTTAATGTAACCGCGAGTTTTGAGCCTGTAATTTAAATTGTGTATCTGCTTATAATTAAGCCAGTCATGGCTA
>NZ_JAEFCE010000105.1:0-6049 GCF_016406055.1 Vibrio sp. IB15 | reverse complement strand
CGGCCTGTCACGCCGGGGGTCGCGGGTTCGAGTCCCGTCCACTCCGCCACTTATTAGAGAAGCCCTGCTAGAAATAGCAGGGCTTTTTTACATCTATCGAAAATGTATATTCAGCAATCAATTGGCAAATAGATAGAATGACAACTCAACTACATCAAACCTTTTAGAAAGCCTAGTCTTACGACTAGGCTTTCGTCGTTTCTAGAATGCGATAATTTGGTCTTCTACCAATGAGTCCCGCTCGTGTACTAGTCAGATGGAATACCAGTTCAGTCATACTAAGCCCACGCACAACTTCTTGGGCTTTTTTACCTTTGAATCCCTGTATTAGCCTTTTGGTCGAGAGCGTCTCTCAAAAGGTTTACCGGTTTCAGAAAGAACTAACTAGGTATGTCCGCCTTTCGTCATTTATCAGAAGGCCTAGCCTTACTACTAGGCCTTCGTCGTTTCCAGGTAATGGTCTTTTGCTCTTCAAATAACAAGTCCTCGCTACTTTCGGCCTAAGCTATTCTCTGGTGTTCAATGGCGCTGAACACCTAAAATTATATGTGCGAGTATTGATTGACCTAGTTACTCACTATGTTTGCGAGTGCGTACAGAGAGGCGATTTATGAATACAAAAACGCCTAGCGTTTGCTAGGCGTTGGTAAATCATATCTTGCGCATGTTCACTAGAGTATTTGTTTAAGTACTCTGTCAGCTTTGACTCGAGTGATCTTGCGAATCAGCTTTTGAACTTCTTCTGGGTAGCTATCTACTTTGTCTAACTGCTTATAAGTACAAATAAGCTGAGTGTGTTGAAGAATGTTATCTATTTCAGCTTGGAACTTATCAGTTAGGTGGTGATAGTTGTCCTGAATAAAGATTCCGTTCTCTAGATCTAGTTTCCAAGCTCTAGGGTTTAGGTTATTACCAGTAAGCAGCATATAGCGCTTATCGACCCAAATGCCTTTCAGGTGGAAGCTGTTAGAGTCGTGTCGCCAAAGTTGAATCGATAGATTGCGGCTTGCAATATGAGCTTCATTAGCTTTAGCAAAGCGACGTAAGTTCATCTCATAAAGATATGGTAGACCACCAATCGTTTTAAACTCTTCCTCTGGAGAGATGAAGAAATCATTCGCGGTTTTATCACCAACCACAATGCTGACCTTTACTCCACGTTTGAGTGCTTTCTTCACTTCTTTAGCTAGGCTAGGAGGAAAGTTAAAGTAAGGGGTACAAATGAAGATCTCGTCTTTAGCCTGAGCGACCAGTTGATTGATGCCTTGGTTAAGACGATTACGTCGTTTGCCGATGCCTACTAGCGGTGTTACGGCAACTTGCTCTGGCGATACTTCCTGACCATCAAATTGATACTGAGATCTGGCTAGAGAGGCACGAAACTGGCGGATCGCTGGCTTTAGCTCTTTAGTCGCTGGCTTGTTTTTATCAGCTAAGTCGTAAACAGCGCTGTCAGAGATCATTTGTTCATGCACGTAGGCAAACATTGAATCTGCCAGTGTCGCGTTGTTTAAAACATGGTAGCGGTCAAAGCGGTAGCGGTCGTGATAGTTCAGGTAGATATTATTGAGGCTTGCACCACTGTATATCACGCTGTCATCAACGATAAAGCCCTTTAAGTGCAATACGCCAAAGACTTCTTTACCACGGACAGGAATGCCGTAGACAGGAACTGAATGCTGATATTTTTCAGCAAACTCTTTGTACATTGCTGTATTGCCCTCAGAAGACTCTGCACCAATCAATCCGCGTTGAGCTCTGTGCCAATCAACACAAACGCTCACATTTAGATCTGGATTCTTTTGTTTTGCTTCATATAAGGCAGTTAGGATCTCACGGCCAGCCTCATCATCTTCAAGATACAAAGCGACTAAACTAATACGAGTCGTTGCGCGAGCTATCTCATCAAGTAGACGAATTCGAAACTCTTGCGCTGATAGTAGTACTTCAAACTTATCAGGATTCTGCGCTATGGTTGGCAACTGTATGAATGGATTCCTACTGGCAATCATATTGACTGTTTTACCTTAAAAATATGCAAAATTGCGAACCTTTAATTTTACCAAAGGCATAGCCCCAAATACTAGATAATCGAGGCATTCTCTAACAATTTTGCTGATATTGCATAGGAATGAGATCTTTTCCGCTATTTGAATAACGCTCATATAAAACCCGTAAGGCGTTCGGTAGCTGTTTAGAATCGATCTGCACAAATTGGTGCCGAGTGTAGAAGCTCGTAAGGTGCGCATAGGCAAAGCAGTAATCGTTCTCTGTGAGTGTGTGCTTTGCACAGTACTCCATTAGTTGGGAGCCTAACTGTTTACCGCGATGTTGCTTCGAGATCGCCATACCTGTCAGTAAGCGCGAGTCTTCTATCGTACGGAAACGGACGACACCACAAAGTTCGTCATCAAGTAAGAGTGAATAAATTAACTCACTTTTATTGGCTTTCCCTGTTGGGTAGTGCTCTTTATAGAAGCGTTTAACAAGGGGAACCTTTACTGGGTCTAATTGAGTAATGATGACATTGTTCATTCAGTCACTGCGCCACTGGTTTATCTGCTGTAGAATGAACGCAGTGTAAGTTAATTGAATATCGCCATGCAATTCCATCTCAATGCTAGTTTAAAAAACGTTCATACCTTTTCTATTGATCAAAGCTGTGATGCTTTGGTTGAAGTGACCAAGATTGAAGAGTTGGTCTCGGTTTATCAGGACCCTAAATGGCAATCTACGCCTAAGCTGATGCTAGGAAAGGGCAGTAACATGCTTTTCACTGAGCATTTTGCAGGCCTTGTCATTATCAATAAGCTATCTGGTATTACCTTAACGGAGTCGGATAGCAATCATCTACTCCATGTTAATGGTGGTGAGGATTGGCCAAGCCTAGTTAAATGGACCGTTGAGCAAGGTCTTGGTGGATTAGAAAACCTAGCCATGATTCCTGGGTGTTCTGGCTCAGCGCCTATCCAGAACATTGGTGCTTATGGAGTTGAGCTACAGGATATATGTGAATACGTCGATATTCTTTGTCTGGATACTTATACAGTTAAGCGATTAAGCAAAGAGGAATGTCTCTTTGGTTACCGAGATTCGATTTTTAAACACGCCCTGTACGGCAAAGCTATTGTGGTCGCGATTGGCTTAACTTTAGCGAAAGCATGGCAGCCATGTAATCACTATGGCCCCTTGAAAAGTCTGTCTGAAGAGACACTTTCACCTCAAACGATATTTAATGAAGTATGTGCTATCCGCTCGAGTAAATTGCCAGACCCTTCTGTTCAGGGTAATGCTGGCAGCTTCTTTAAAAACCCGGTGATCAGTAAAGATCATTTTGATCGCTTGCAGTCTGAGTATCCAACGATTGTGGGCTATGCGAGTGAGAATATGATCAAAGTCGCTGCTGGTTGGCTGATCGATCAATGTCAGTTTAAAGGTGTTAATCAAGGTGGCGCTCAGGTTCATCCAAATCAAGCACTTGTGATCATCAACTATGATGAGGCGACGGCCGTTGATGTGCTTAAGTTAGCAGAACGAGTTCGTCAGGCTGTGCTAGATAAATTCGATATTCGCCTGGAACATGAGGTTCGCTTTATGGGAAGAGATGGTGAGACAAATCTCGACAAGGCTTTGGAGGCGTTAGTATGAGAGAGCACAGCACTAAGCTAGCACTGTTAAAATGCCTTGCTGATGGTGAGTTTCATTCTGGTGAAGACCTCGGTGAGGTGATTGGGGTATCTCGAGCCGCTATAAGCAAGCACATCAAGGGTATTCAAGAGTGGGGTTTGGATATCTACCGTGTACAGGGTAAAGGCTACAAGCTAGCGGACCGATTGGACATGCTGGACCATGAGCGACTATCTGCTGCTAATAGCAACGCATCTCTTGAACTGATCCCTATTATAGGTTCGACCAACCAACACCTGTTAGATCGCACCAATGAGCTAGAATCTGGCTCGGTTTGTGTTGCTGAATACCAAGCCTCTGGTCGCGGTCGTCGTGGCAGAGAGTGGGTGTCACCATTTGGAGCCAACTTATACCTTTCGATGTACTGGAGACTCGACGCTGGGATGGCAGCTGCGATGGGCCTAAGTCTTGTTGTCGGGGTTGCGGTTGTTGAGGCTCTGGAAGAAATGGGTGTTGAAGGCGTGAAACTCAAATGGCCAAATGACCTTTACCATAACGATAAGAAACTTGCGGGAATCTTAGTTGAGCTGTCGGGGCAATCTGGCGGTGCTGCTCATATTGTGATTGGGCTAGGACTCAACCTGTCGATGGACCCTTCAACTTCTGGTATAGGTCAGCCGTGGACCTCGCTTAAAGAGGTGTGTGATGGCCAAGTCCCAGATCGTAACCATTTAGCACAGACCCTAATAAACGCATGGGATAAGGCGCTAGTTGATTACGAAATGAAAGGGATGTCGAATTTTGTAGAGCGTTGGAACCGCTTGGATAACTTCTTAGGTCGCAATGTGAAGCTGATTATTGGACCTAGAGAAATTGAAGGTGTCATACAAGGTATCGATGAGCAGGGGGCGGTGTTACTCAAAACCGAGAATGGTATCGAAAGTTATATCGGCGGTGAAATCTCACTAAGGAAAGGTAGCTAAGACCTTCCTATTTTCTTAGTAGTACTTCTTCAACCATGTGATCTGCACCTTTTCTTAGGATTAGGTGCGCCCGCTCTCTGGTTGGAAGGATGTTCTTCTCTAGGTTCAACCCATTGATTGAACTCCAGATCCCTTCTGCTTTATCCAATGCCGCTTGGTTCGATAATTTAGTGTAATGACTAAAGTAAGAGCCCGGCTTGGTAAATGCCCCTTCTCTAAACTTCATAAAGCGGTTGATATACCACTCTTTGATTTGCTGGCTGTCTGCATCCACATAGAGTGAAAAGTCCAGGAAGTCAGAAATGAACACACGGTGTGGCTCGTGTGGGTAGTTCATCCCACTCTGTAATACGTTTAGGCCTTCAATGATCAACACGTCAGGTAGGTCAACACACTTAACATCATCAGTAATGTTGTAGGTTAGATGCGAGTAAACTGGCGCGGTGACGTTTCTTTTGCACGCCTTAACGTCAGAGACAAAATTAACTAAACGCTTAATATCATAAGACTCAGGGAAGCCTTTCTTACTCATCAAGCCTTTCTCTTCCAATACTTCATTTGGATATAAGAAACCGTCAGTGGTGACGAGCTCAACTTTTGGGTGGTTTTCCCAACGAGAGAGCAGGGCCTTAAGTAGACGGGCGGTTGTACTTTTACCTACCGCAACACTGCCAGCAATACCAATAATAAATGGTGGTGCTTTCTCTTTTTTATCGAGGAACTGGTGAAGTACTGAATTGCGGTTTTGTCTGGCTGCCACATAGAGGTTCAATAGACGAGAAAGCGGTAGGTAGATCTCCACAGCTTCTTCCATGGTGAGCTTTTCATTGATGCCTTGAAGCTCTTTTAAGTCGCTCTCAGAAAGTGTCATCGGAACTAAATTCCTTAGTTCAGACCAGTGTGTACGGTCAAATGACATGAATGGGCTCATACAAAACTCTATAGTGGATAACAAAACAAGTGCATGGAAAATACATCAAGCGCTAGATAAATAAAATATCTTCCTGTACTAGATGCGGGTTAAAGACGGAAACCTTGAGCTAAATAGTCGTATGTCGAAGTTTGAGCAGAGAATTTTGCACTTTTTTTCAATTTGCTATTGCAAGGTGGAAAATCATTCAATAAAATGCGCCCCACTTGTGCCGACTTAGCTCAGTAGGTAGAGCAACTGACTTGTAATCAGTAGGTCACCAGTTCGATTCCGGTAGTCGGCACCACTTTCTCCCTTCCTTTAAGGCTGCGAGAGAAAGCTCAAAAATTTGGAGAGGTTCCCGAGTGGCCAAAGGGAGCAGACTGTAAATCTGTTGGCACTGCCTTCGATGGTTCGAATCCGTCCCTCTCCACCATATTCTAAAGGTTAAATAGCTCAAACAGAGTTACGTGTTGCGTGCATCGTATAATGGCTATTACCTCAGCCTTCCAAGCTGATGATGCGGGTT
>NZ_JAEFCE010000104.1:0-6704 GCF_016406055.1 Vibrio sp. IB15 | reverse complement strand
GGTATGAACTCGCCAAGTCTCTTGATTAACCAGACTTGTGATCAAGAGACAGCCCCGTAGGAAGCCTTTAGCACTCTCTCAATATATTAGAGATTACATGTTACGTAGAGAAGCAATACGCTTATCAAGCGGTGGGTGGCTCATTAGAAGCTCTGTTAGAGAACGTTTACCGTTGATACCAAATGCCATCATAGAACCCTCTAGTTGTGGCTCGTGGCTCACCTTTAGACGCTCTAGTGCAGCAATCATCTTCTCTTTACCTACCAAGTGCGCAGCACCTGCATCGGCATGGAATTCACGATGACGGCTGTACCACATGGTGATGAAGCTCGCTAAGAAACCAAATACCAACTCCAGCACCATAGACACGCCGAAGTAGACCATCATGTTGCTACCACCCTCTTCTTCGTTGTCGTTCGATGCCACAATGTTAGCAATGAAACGAGAAAGGAAGATAACGAACGTGTTCACAACACCTTGCATTAGCGTCATTGTCACCATGTCGCCGTTTGCGATGTGGCTAACTTCGTGAGCCAATACCGCTTCAGCTTCATCACGCGTCATGTTGTGTAGCAGGCCTGTTGATACTGCGACTAATGAATCGTCGCGCTTAGCGCCTGTCGCAAATGCGTTGATATCTGGCGAATCGTAGATCGCCACTGTCGGCATACCAATACCCACTTGTTGAGCTTGACGGCTTACCGTCTCCATCAACCAGTGTTCTGTTTCGTTGCGTGGGCTTTCAATCACCATACCGCCAACAGAACGAAGTGCCATTTTCTTTGACATCATTAGTGAGATGAATGAGCCGCCGAAACCGAATACCGCAGCCATCACCAACAAGCCTGAGAGGCTACCTGGTTGCATACCTGTGACTGCGTATACAATATTAAGAACAACACTTAGTACCAATACAACCGCAAGGTTGGTTGCAAGGAACAACATTACTCGCTTCATTACTTATCTCCGCATGAAAGCTGTTTTTATCAAACTTATTGTTATAGACAAGGCAGACAGCAATTGATTCTAACCTTGACGACTTATACTTACTTATACATATAGTCTTAGATTAAGAAAACAAGGTTAAGCATTAAATTGAAACATTTGATTACGGGAGTAGCGCAATTTGCACTCGTCCATTAGACCTAAGTAGTATGGTCTACCTCTATCGTTCAGTTTAGAGTGTTAATCAATTAATGATTGGCTAGTTCATGTAACAAAAGGAAAGGATCATGGTTGAAGGTACTAACACTCAAATGGCTATCGATTTACTGTGCTGTCACCTGGGGATTACTGAAGAAGAAGCGAAAAAACAGATCGGTATTCTTACGCCAGAGGCTGCGCAGACAAACATCACAGAGACACAACAAGCACTAATGGGGCTGACAAAAGATCACTAATTCCCAAGCTTGACTCTTTAAAGGCTTAAATAGCAAAAGGGCTGCAATCGCAGCCCTTTTCTTATTCAAGGTGTTACTTCAAAGCTACAGTGCAAGCAATGGCTGTACATCGATGTACTTACCAATATTTTTAGACTTAGCTTTTGGTACGTAAGGGATCTCACCCAGTTTTGGAGCGCCTAGCTTGTCTTCAAGCATCGCAATAATGTCTGCGTAATGTTCTGTGCCTGGGTTAATACGGTTAGCTACCCAACCGACGAGGTTTAGGCCATCTGCACGAATCGCTTCTGCAGTTAGTAGAGCATGGCTCAAGCAGCCTAACTTTATACCTACCGTCAGAACCACAGGAAGCTTTTCTTTCTTAACCCAGCTAGACAGGTATTCGTCGTCTGAGACGGGCACACGCCAACCACCAGCACCCTCTACCAAAACGATGTCAGAGTTCTGCTTATGTTCAGCTAGCTTAGCCGATAGCACGTCTTCCTCAATCACTACGCCGTCATGCTTAGCAGCAATGTGAGGTGATGATGGTAGTAGCAATGCGTATGGGTTAACGTCTTCATAGGCGATGTCTTTTGTTGCAGCTTCTTGAAGATGCAGCGCGTCGCTGTTACGTAACCCTTCAGGGTACTTTTCACACCCTGCAGCAACTGGCTTGTAACCAATTGTTGATAAATCTTGTGCGGCCAAAGCTTGAAGAATCGCTTTTGAAACCACAGTTTTTCCCACTTCGGTATCCGTACCTGCAATGAATACTGCATCAATCATAATTGAATAACCCCTAAACAAACTTGATATGTTGCTGGTAAGAAACCTTGATGGTTTTTAAACTCTCGATATTCCCGTTCAACAAGCTGCAACATGCGACGACTTGTTAAACCCTGTGAGCGACCACTTACGTGATTAGCGCCGATACCTTTAAGGTCGCGCATCAGTTCAAATGAAGTGTCGTACCAAACGGTGATGGTGGGCAAGTCTAGTTGATGAACCGTACAGCTAGATTGCGCTAACGCAATTTTTACCTGATTGATTGTAATAAAATGGTTAACGTGTTGATGTGCGTCAATTTTGCTCCATGACTTTTCTAACTCAAACAGTGATCCATCGAGCAAAGTTGAGAAAATAACCCGCCCACCCACTACAGTCACACGCTTCATCTCCTTCAAAGGCGATGATAAATCGTCACACCATTGCAAAGCTAAGCTCGAAAAAACAATGTCAAAACTTCCATTTGCAAACGGCAATTGTTCGGCATCAGCTTGTTGATATAAGGAGACGGCAGAACCACAACGCTGCTTTGCCTTCTCTAGCATTCCAATAGAGAGATCGGCACAAACCACTTCTGCACCACGATTCAACAATTGCTCTGAAAAATAGCCCGTCCCGCAACCAAGATCGAGCACCTTAACACCAGAAAGATCGTTTGGTAGCTTATCCAGCAATCGGTGACCAACATCGCGCTGAAACTCAGCGTGTTTATCATAGGTAGTTGCTGCCTTACCAAACGCTTCGGCAATTGCACTTTTGTCTTGGCCTAGGTATTCATGCACTACTGCTTCTTGTGACATTTACTGAGCCTCTTCCTTTGATACAGGTCTGGATTCGATAGCTTTAAGTAACAAACTGCTTAACTGGCTAACCTGTTTCTGAGTGTGATTGGCAGTTAATGTGATTCTCAAACGAGCTGTTCCTGCCGGTACAGTCGGCGGCCTGATTGCTGTCACCCAAATCTGATTGTTTTTTAACTCATCTGCGACCGATAATGTCGCCTTTGCTTCGCCTATCACCAAGGGCTTGATCGGAGTCTTGGTATCAACAAAGCCCGGTACGCTTTTCATCTGCTCCGCATAAAGAGCACTTAACTCAGTCAGTTTCTCTCTGCGCCACTCTTGGGTTTGAATCATCTGACAAGCATGAGACAAAGCGACAGCCTGTGAGGGCGGCATTGCCGTCGAATACACATGATGACGTGCAAACTGGGTTAAGTAATCACCCACCTCGGCTGAACATAGAATCGCAGCACCGGAGAGACCAAATGCTTTACCGAAAGTCACCACTAAAATATCAGGTGTGATTTGCGCAGCATTGCAGCTTCCTGCCCCTCTGTCGCCTAATACACCGATGCCATGAGCGTCATCAACCGCCAACCAACTGTCGTGTCGATTGGTCAAGCAAGACATGATATCGAGAGGGGCTTGGTCACCATCCATGCTGAAAACGCCTTCCGTCACGACTAACGATTGGGGAGAACGGCTTAGTAACGACTCAAGGTGCTGCACATCGTTGTGCTTAAAGCGTTTCATTGTGGCAGGAGAAAGTACACCCGCTTCCATCAAAGAGGCGTGATTAAGCTTGTCTTGTAGCAAGACGTCATCTTTCTCGAGCAAAGAAAACAACAGGGCTTGATTAGCGCTGAATCCAGAACTAAAAAGAATGGCACGTTCGAAGCCAAGCCACCCACACAGCTGAGCTTCTAGGTTTCGATGAGCTGGGCTAAACCCGGTGACTAATGGCGACGCTGCACTGCCAGCGCCATACTGAGACAACCCGTTTTGCCATGCTTCGACCAACTCAGGATCGTTCGCCAGTCCCAAATAGTCATTACTCGAAAAGTTTATGAAGGATGAACCTTCACTACTAAGCAATGGACCATTACTGTTTTCAAGCACCTTGAGTTGACGAGTTAACCCTTGCTCACGGCGATGAACAAGGGCTTCTTCAATGCGAGATTTAAACCGTGGCATCGTAGAACATGTCATCTTTCGTAGGGCGAGCTGCAACACGCTCCACCACTTGATCTAACAGTTCGTTTTCTTGAATTTCATCAGGCTTTTGAGCCACTTCTTGGCTGTTGATACCCAACTTCTTAAACAGCTGCATATCTGTATCTTCATCCGGGTTTGGCGTAGTCAGTAGCTTACAGCCATAGAAGATAGAGTTTGCACCCGCCATGAAACACATCGCTTGCATTTGTTCGTTCATGTTCTCACGACCTGCAGATAAACGAACCGCAGACTTAGGCATCATGATGCGAGCAATCCCGATCAATTTAATAAAGTCGAAAGACTCAACATCATCGACGTTTTCCATCGGTGTGCCTTTCACTTTAACAAGCATGTTGATAGGTACACTCTCTGGGTGTACCGGAAGGTTAGCCAGTTCAACTAGCAAGCCCGCACGGTCATTGGTGCTTTCGCCCATACCAATAATACCGCCCGAACAGATCTTCATACCTGCATCACGAACGTGAGATAGCGTGTCTAGACGATCTTGATAGGTACGAGTGGTGATAATGCTTCCATAAAACTCTGGAGAGGTATCAAGGTTGTGGTTGTAGTAATCCAATCCTGCATCTGCGAGCTCACCGGCTTGTTTAGGCGTTAGCATGCCAAGTGTCATACAGGTTTCTAGCCCCATATCTTTCACACCTTTAATCATATCGGTAAGGTGTGGCATATCGCGCTCTTTAGGGTTCTTCCATGCTGCCCCCATACAGAAACGTGTTGAGCCCGCATTCTTCGCTTTTTGTGCGGCATCCAGCACACGTTCAACTTCCATCAGGCGCTCTTTATCGACATCAGTTCGATAGTGCGCACTTTGAGGGCAGTATTTACAATCTTCAGGGCAAGCACCTGTTTTGATAGATAACAGCGTACTCACCTGCACGTGGTTGTGCTCTTGGTACTGTCTGTGAACCAGTTGTGCTTCAAACATTAAATCCATAAATGGTTTTTCAAGCAGTGCCTTTACTTCAGCGACTGTCCAGTCATGACGAACTTCCACGTGTCGATCCTTTTTTATTATTTGATGTCGCATCTCCATCAATAGAGATTGCATTTATGCTTGGCTAGTCTACCGACAAGCTTTAGACTGTCAACACATTGATAATAACAAAAGTTTACATCTGGTTATTTTTTAATCACAACAAGAACGGAAATCGTTATGGATCTCGCCTTTGATCGCCAGCATATCTGGCATCCCTACACATCAACGTTAACACCTCTGACCTGCTATCCTGTTACCAATGCAGACGGCGTTTACCTAGAACTAGAAGGCGGAAATCGAATTATTGATGGCATGTCTTCTTGGTGGTCAACGATCCACGGATACAATCACCCTGTCTTAAACGAAGCCGCACACAGCCAAATCGATAAGGTTTCACACGTCATGTTTGGTGGCATCACCCACCAGCCGGCTATCGATTTATGTAAGAAACTTCTAAAACTAGCACCAGACAATCTAGAACACGTATTTTTGGCTGATTCAGGATCAGTCGCGGTAGAAGTGAGCCTGAAAATGGCACTTCAATTTTGGCATGCGAAAGGACAACCTCGCTCTAAATTCTTAACGCTGAGAGATGGTTATCACGGTGACACGTTCGCTGCGATGTCAGTGACAGACCCCGATAACTCAATGCACAGTCTCTATAAGGGCTTTTTACCTGAGCATATTTTCGCTGAATCGCCAAAGACTGGCTTTTGGGATGAATGGAACCCAAGTGACATTGATAGTTTTCGTGAAAAGCTATCCGCACACCATGAAGAAGTCGCCGCCGTTATCTTAGAGCCAATCGTTCAGGGCGCTGGCGGTATGCGTATTTACCACCCTGAATTCTTGAAACAAGTTCGCTTGCTTTGTGATGAGTTTAACGTGTTGTTGATTCTAGATGAAATTGCAACGGGGTTTGGCCGCACAGGTAAACTGTTTGCCTGCGAGCATGCAGATATTCAGCCGGATATTTTGTGTGTCGGCAAAGCTCTGACTGGTGGTTATATGACGCTTTCAGCAACACTAGCAAGCAAAGAAGTCGCGGACACCGTATGTGGAGGTGAGGCAGGTTGCTTCATGCACGGCCCGACTTTTATGGGTAACCCGTTAGCTTGTGCCGTTGGAGCAGCGAGTTTATCCCTCATAGAGCAAGGCCATTGGCAAAATCAAACCCTACAAATTGAACAGCTTTTCTCTGAATTGCTGCCACCTTTGCGAGAGCATGCACTGGTTAAAGACGTTCGCTGGTTGGGCGCTATTGGTGTAGTTGAAACCCATTCACCTGTCGACATGGAAACAATTCAAGCTCACTTTGTTGAACAAGGCGTTTGGATTCGTCCATTTGGAAGGTTAATTTATATGATGCCTCCGTTTATTAGCGAACCACAACATATCGAACAATTAGTCGCTGCTATCGATACTGCATTAAAAAATGCTCATTGCTTTAAATCGTAATTAAATAATGCGTTTATTGTTCTAAACGGCGTTGTTGCCTAAATCAGTTGAACCTTTTTCGAGTCCTGCGATCTGATCCTT
>NZ_JAEFCE010000103.1:0-6926 GCF_016406055.1 Vibrio sp. IB15 | reverse complement strand
CCGACTCACTGAATATATGTAACCCCGACAGTTACACAGAATTATTTACAGGGTCATGATATCTAATGATGTACAACTCAGGTTCCGAATTAGAATAGGCTGGCAGATCAACACACATTACTTTCTTGCAGAAATGTATCATGCCACGCTGAGTTACTTAAATTCGCTATGGAAGCTCAAAGGTTTTCCTGAATTATCGATGATGAACTTGCGTCCCTTATATTCGTAATGCGTTACGTTATAAAGTTTTTAAATGTGAACTCGTCGGTTTCTTTTTTACAAGAGGTAAAGTGCTTCCCTGTTAGTCTTTCAGCTAAGATATTTCGATCTAAGTAAGAAAATAGATACTGGGATAACAAGGCTACAACAATAAATACCCCAACCAACGTCAGCATGTTACTGTTCTTTTTCGTAGGAGTTGTGGTTGCTCGTGTTGCTTCTTCTATCGGAACCGCTTCTAGTGTTTGTTGTGAATCTTGCTTTGCTTGCGCTTGAATCTTACGAAGTCCACCTTCTTTATCTTAGGTTTCTTGACCTGTAAATCTAAATCCTTTGCCACGCTGAGTGGCATGATCATTCCACTCTTATCTTCTAGTACTTTCTTTCAGACTGGGATGGCTTGCATTAGGCTTCTATCTTCAACGCAAGTACCTTTAGATACCCAAACTTATTAAATCAGGGCTTGTAGTGTGTTCACCTCGTTAGGTTTTGAGATAAAAATTTAAGGAGCTCTGATTCATGAGAACCAATCGGATAGTGCAGCCATAGCGTACATCGAACAACCTGTGTTATCTGTTGGTGCAGTTTTTATGGATAGTGGTATCGATATTTCTAATGTGAGTTACACGCTGATGATAGGAAATAAAGAAACACTCGCTGATCAATCTCTCGATGCGGGGCATGTCTCGGTGGGTGGTACTTACACAATGTCGAAAGATATCGTTTTATGAGCGGGTTACTTGTATGACATCTCTCCAACCGACAAGTTAACCTATTTATCGATACCAGATGTAAATCTCCACTCGTTACAGGATGACTGTTGGCGGAACTTACCACTTCACGGATGGCAACTCTATTGATGTAGGTACTGGTTTTATAATTGGAGAATCACAAAATATTGACGAAAGCCTGACGAAGGTTCTAGGAACAAGTTCCAATATAACGGCAGTTGCGAGCGTTGACGCTTTTTTACTTGGTGTTCAATATCAACATCGTTTTTAACTTTTACTTTGGAGTTTAGAACGAAAAATTTAGGAATTATATAAACATTGCAGGGTTCGACAGTGAGTTGAGCCCAATTCTCATTATTAGCTGTTTTAGCATTATTTAAATAGCTGGAAGCTCATTAAGTAAAAAATAGCTGCTTAGAAAACGTTTAATTCAGATGAATTTGACGGTTATGGTTATTAAAAATGAAATTTACAAAGCTTAGTAAAACAATCTTTTTGGCTCTGTTTGCCTTACATATCACTCCCACATTTGCCGAAGACTCGCCCCTGATTCCAGTGACCATTGAAAAGGCTCACAAACAAGCATTCACTTCTTCAATCAACGAAGTTGGCAAAATTAGAGCAACAGATTCTGCTGCATTGACCTTTAGCGCTTCCGATAAAATTCTCGAAATCCATTTCAAAGATGGAGACTCGGTTAAGAAAGGTGAGCTGATTGCTCAACTAGATAACACCAAAGCGAAAGCCGATTTAGATAAAGCTAGAAGCTCGTTGGCGCTTGCAAAGTCAAAATTAAAGCGAGTACAAGAGCTACTGAAAAAGCAACCGGATTCAATGTCTCAGCAAGACGTTGAAGAGCTAAAAGAACAAGCGAATCTCGCGGCCGCTGACTTCCGTCAGAAAGAAGCACTAATGAATGACTATCTATTGGTAGCGCCTTTTGATGGCCAGCTAACGAACTTCAACCACTCTGTGGGTAGCAAAATTGATAGTTCAACGGCCTTGGTTAGTTTGATCAAGCTTGATCCAGTTGAAGTCCAGTATTCAATTGGGCAATCGGACCTTGGTAATGCAAAGCTGGGACAGAATGTATCGATCCAAGTTGATGCATTTACTGATGAGGCTTTCTCTGGCGTCGTAGACTACATTGCTCCGGCTGTTGACGAAAGCTCAGGTCGAGTAGAGGTTCACGCGCACGTAACCAATCCAGAGCATCGCTTGGTTCCGGGCATGTTTGCCAAGGTGAGCCAAATGACCAGTGAAGACTCAACGAAAATGGTTGTCTCTCAAAACGCGGTCCAAGCCAAAGATGCAGAGCGTTTTGTTTGGGTAGTCAATGGAAACAACATTGAACAACGAATCGTTGAGCTCGGTGTAAATACTAATGATGGGTATGTCATTGTCGAAAAAGGGTTACAGCTAGGTGATAACGTAGTAGTTACGGGCCAGCAAAACCTAAAGAAAGCCTCTTTGGTTAAGGTTATGAACCCGGATGTCGAGCAAAAAACAGTAGAGTTGATGCCTCAAAAGGTAACGGAACCTATTGAACAAACCACTGAAACACTACTTGATGAACAATATCCAGTGGAGCCGACCGTTGATTGGACTGACGGCTCAAAAGATGCAGAAGAAGAGCCAAATGCAGCCAACAAAACTAAGGTGACTGCTGAGCAAAACGGTCAATCAAACAGCAAGGAAGCGATAACGAAGGAGAGCACGAATGAAGCTTCCTGAGATTTGTATTAAGCATCCTGTTTTTGCTTCAGTGTTGAGTATCGCCATCGTATTACTTGGCATGTTGTCATTTCAGAAGCTATCGATTCAGTATTTCCCTGAACACAAAACACCTTCAGCAACAGTAACGGCTGCGATTAATGGTGCGAGTGCAGAGTTTATGTCGCGCAATGTTGCGGACAAACTAATTACTGCTGCTACAGGCCTTGATAGCGTGAAGACTATGACTACGGACTGTCAGGAAGGCACCTGTAATTTAAAAATCATCTTCGAAGATGATGTTGATGACGTTGAATACACAAGCCTGATGAACAATCTTCGCAGTAGTGTTGAAGCCATTGGCGATTTCCCGCCGAGCATGACCGATAAACCAACGGTTACCGATGACTCATCAGACACCAGTATGCCAAGTAATATCATCACGTTTGTGAACACTGGCAAAATGTCTAAACAAGATATGTACGACTACATTAGCCAACAAGTTGTACCTCAGTTTAAACATATTCAAGGTGTAGGTGGTATTTGGGGACCATACGGTGGTAGCCAAAAAGCGATGAGGGTTTGGCTTCAACCGGATCGCATGATGGCGCTCAACATGAGTGCTTCTGATGTGGTAGGTACGCTGAGTTCTTACAACGCGACATTTACCGCGGGTACTATTAAAGGTCAGGTTCGAGACTTCTCTATTAACCCGGTTAATCAAGTGACCAGCGTTGATGATGTCCGAGACTTAGTGGTACGTGTCGATAACGGAAAGATCATTCGTATTGGCGATATCGCCGAAGTCAAAATGGGAGAAGAAAGCCTAACACCAAGTATTCTTCGTGTTGACGACAACTTAGCGATGTCGATTCAGGTCTTGCCTCTTAAAAGCGAAAACCCAGTAACGGTTGCTAATAAAGTTAAAAAGCAAATCGACCTAATTCAGCCTCAACTGCCTGAAGGCATCGAGATGAAAATGGTTTATAACCAAGCTGACTTTATCAAAGCGGCTATTGATGAAGGCTTTATGACTTTGGTCGAGGCTATTGTCCTTGTTTCCGCCGTTGTTGTTCTTTTCCTTGGCTCTGTACGCGTTGCTTCTATTCCGATCATTACCATTCCTGTGTGTGTGATTGGTGTATTTGCGGTGATGCATTTACTTGGGTTTAGTATCAATGTCCTGACTATCTTGGCGATCATTCTGGCGATTGGCCTGGTGGTCGATGATGCGATTGTTGTCGCGGAAAACTGTTACCGTCATATCGAAGAGGGTGAAACTCCGTTCAACGCTGCGATTAAAGGGTGTCGAGAGATCGTCTTCCCAGTAATTGCTATGACATTGATTTTGGCCGTTGTTTATTTGCCAATCGGCTTGATGGCTGGCCTGACCGCCGATCTGTTCAGACAATTTGCTTTCACACTTGCAGCTGCTGTGATCATTTCAGGGTTTGTCGCGTTGACGCTCTCACCAATGATGAGCGCTTATTTGATGAAGCCTGTCTCGACGCCTGCAAAGTGGTATCAAAAGGTCGATGCAAAGCTCAACGTGTTGTCTGACCGATACACTAAAGAGCTCGGTAAGTGGTTTGATCGTAAAGCACTAATGAGCGGTATCGCTTTAATGCTAATAGCGTTGTCTGCATTAGCCGTTTGGAAGATGCCTCAAGTACTGTTACCAACAGAAGATACCGGTTTTGTGGAGGTTACCTCAACACCACCAACGGGTGTTGGTCGTCAATATCACCTTGATAACAATGAACAGTTAAACAGCGTATTTAAAGGCGATGATTCAGTTGAAGCGAACCTGTCTTACATTGAAGGCACACCGACCAATCATGTTCTACTAAAACCATGGGGAGAGCGTGACCAGTCTGCAGATGAATTAGTGAATGAGTTTATTGCCAAAGCGCAAAGCTCAGTTTCGGCTTATGGTATGTCTTTCAAGGTTCGTTCAGCGGATAACTTGAATATTGCGACTAACATGATTCTTGAGCTTACAACTGTGAATCGTGATACCGGCGCTTTGTCTGAAACAGCGAGCAAAGTGGTGGAGGCTCTTGAGGATTATGAGGGTGTCACTAACGTTAAAAACTCAATGCTACGCGACCAGCTGCGCTATGACTTATCGATTGACCGCAATGCGATTGTGTTATCTGGGGTGGATTACGGAAATGTTACCAACGCGTTGTCGACTTTTTTGGGCTCAGTGAAAGCTGCCGATTTACAAGCGGATGACGGCTATACATACCCAATCCAAGTACAAGTGAATCTGAAGGATCTTGGTGATTTCAAAGTTTTGGATAAATTGTATGTGGATTCACAATCGGGACAAAGGCTTCCTCTATCTCAGTTTGTTTCCATCAAGCAAGTAACATCGGAATCGAACTTTAAGACTTTCATGGGACAAGACAGCGCTGAAATTAACGCTGATCTTATGCCGGGATATACCGCAAGTGATGTAAAAGCATATATCGACGACACGGTGCCAAGCCTATTGAAACCAGCACAGAGCTACGAATTCAACGGTATTGTTAAAGACCTTGTGGATTCTACAGCTGGTGCGCAGGTGCTATTCGTATTAGCGTTGGTTTTCATCTTCTTGATTTTGGCAGCGCAGTTTGAAAGTTTTGTCGACCCGATGATCATTTTGCTCACCGTTCCTTTGTGTATTGTTGGTGCGATTTTGACGTTATCGGTGTTTGGTCAAAGCCTAAACATCTACTCGAAGATCGGTTTACTGACGCTGGTGGGCCTTGTGACGAAACACGGCATCCTATTGGTGGAATTCGCCAATGAGAAACGTAAATCAGGCGCAAGTGCAAAAGAAGCCGCGATCAGAAGTGCACGTTCAAGATTGCGTCCTATCTTAATGACGTCGTTGACGATGATCCTAGGCTCGTTACCTTTAGCCTTGGCCGATGGGCCTGGTTCTCTCGGTCGTATCAACATCGGTTTAGTATTGGTGGGCGGCTTAACGGTCGGAACTTTCTTCTCACTGTTTTTGGTACCTGTCGCGTATGTTGGGATGGCAAACTTAGAGCAGATGGATGTGCTAGCACGCTTGAGATCAAAAACAGCGTAATGGTATATCAGAGATAGAAGTTAATCGCTTTTAGATGCATTAAGGCCCTCATTGTGAGGGCCTTTTGTTATCCGGAGTTACGAGATTAGGGGGCAGAGCAAACAGTATGGTTAGAAATCGTAGTTTAGATTCATTGAACTATAGATCTCACTATTGCTTTGGTCTGAGGCAACAGTGGTGTTATAGATGTATTCAGTATCGAATGTGAGCGCTAAGTTACCCATAAGAATGTTTTTTAGATAGCCTTTAAGGTTGTAGTTCGTGTTTTCTTCACCATAGGCCATGTTAGCCGTAGCACCCAAAGAAAACGTTTCAGTGAGCGTTAAGGAGCCATCGATACTAGCATTAGCAATAAGCTCGTAGTTCTCTTTGTTTGGAAACTCTTCATCAGAAGATTGGCGTTTACTGATTCGATAACCCGGACCCGCAGGCGCTTGAAGCTTGATTCTCTCGGTGTCGTAGAAATGGCGACCAAGCCCGGTAGCGGTAATGAACTGCTTACGATAGGTGCCATAGTGGTCGTGTTCAAAACGTGTTGTTGCAACTAAATAGGTGACGTCATTTAAGTAATAGCTAACCCCATATGTAGTGGTATAGCGATTCGTTCCATCTTCATCATTTTCAGCATCCGTGTAATAAGTATCGAACTGCACGCGTTGTCCCCAATTTTCCTTTTTGTAGCCTACGGATATCCCGGAATTGATAGACAAGGATGAACTGGTGTTCTGAGAGTATATAAACCCCAACTTAGTTAACGTCGTGAAAGGGGATTCGTCTTCTTGTTCTTCATTGAGTACAGGCTCATCGACAAGTTCGGTCTCTTCTGCGAATACTTGTACCGATAAAACCAAAGCGACCAAAGGTAAGGTGTTGAAACAACGTCTGCCTAGAGTTGTATTAGTTGAAGGGTGTTTTGTTGTTGAAATAGAGCAAGTCGGCATAGCTAGTAAGTTTATTAGTGGTCTCACATAGCTAACCAAGTGTTAGCCATGTGAGTTGTCAGAGAGTGAATCGGAAACTCGAGTGAGTTACGACGCGATAGGTAAAGGTGAAAAGATGGTTTGAATTGCTGAGAAACCGTCTCCTCGATGAGGATTAAAATCTTCCAGGTGTACGAAGGACTCGTATATGGACTCCCCTAGTATTGCAAGGAAACGAGTAAAGGTATGCAAGTGCAC
>NZ_JAEFCE010000102.1:0-7903 GCF_016406055.1 Vibrio sp. IB15 | reverse complement strand
GACTCGCTACCCAATTAATCGCAAAGCAGCTCCGCTTAAGTGAACTACATTGCGATAAAATCGAGGCTTATAGTGATTCAATTATCATTAGTGCAGGGTGCTAAAAATGAGCAGGATCTAAATCGAATTTATTGTGCTGGGTGCACCTGAGGAAAGCTCATCGTCGGGTGCTTTTCTACGATGCTTTTATATCCATAAACATCCTCAATCATTGACGGCTTGAGCGCTTCCCAAGGGCTGCCATCACACACTAAATTACCATCTTTCAATACCACCAATCGGTCGGAATACTGAGCCGCTAAGTTTAGATCGTGCAACACCACGATAACGGCTGCATTATGATTGTCTGCAAGTTCTCTCGCGATCTTTAGCGTGTTGTGCTGGTGGGCAAGATCCAATGCAGAGGTGGGTTCATCAAGCATCAAGATGCATTGGTCGCCAGAGTGGTGGAGTTGAGTGAGTACTCGAGCCAAGTGAACTCTCTGCTTTTCACCACCGGACAGAGAAGGGTAAAGCCTCTCTCCCAAGTGGGATACATCGGCGATGTCCATCTTTTGGTTCGCGATGTTGGTCAGAGTCTTGTTTGACTCTTGCAGTGGAATACCACCAAGTTCAACAACTTCGTGTGCCAGAAATGGGAAGGTCAACGTGCTGTGTTGAGGAAGCATAGCCAAGTGTTTTGCCAACTTGTGTGAAGGCCATTTGTCTTTAGCATGCCCAAAATATTGAATGTCGCCGGTACTTGATATCTCTTGGCACAAGGCTTTGAGGAGTGTGCTTTTGCCTGCGCCATTTGGGCCAAGCAGCGTGGTGACCTTTCCTGCTTCAATCTCTATGGATACGCTATCTAGTATCTTTTTGCTGCCGAACTTTACTTCAATATCGGTCGCTTTTAACGCTGCAGGAAACATTAAAGGATTCTCCCTTTCTGTTGGAATAGTAGGTACAAGAAGAAGGGCGCACCAATAATCGCAGTGACAATACCTACTGGCAGTTCTGCTGGGGCAAGAGCAACGCGTGAAAACATATCTGCCGCTGTTAACAGTAGTGCGCCTAGTACCGCTGATAAAGGTAACAGAACTCGGTGATCAGGACCTGCGAGCATGCGACCTAAATGTGGGATCACAAGCCCGATAAAACCAATCATGCCAGATAGGCTTACCGTGATACCCACACCTGCTGCCGTCAGTAGAATCAGTTGTCGTTTCAGTTTTTGAACTGGAATCCCCAGGTGTTGAGCTTCTGATTCACCTAGGAGTAGGGCATTCAGAGACATCGCTTGTCGGTAAAAAACGACGAACAGTCCAACGAGCGTAATTGCAGCAAGTATAATCCCCGACCATTTAGCGCCAGCTAATGAGCCCATCGACCATAGCGAAAGGTCACGCAGCATTTGATCATCAGCGATGAAATTTAAGAAGCCTATCCCTGCACCTGAAAGTGCGCTGATTGCGACACCTGCTAACAGCATGATAGTTACTGAAGTTCCGAATTTGCCAGTACCAAGTTTGTAAACCAACAGGGTGGTCAAAGCACCGCCCAAAAAAGCAAATACAGGTACTGCGGCAAAGTTCATGAATGCCGGATATTGAAGCGAAAGCTCAGAAAACAGAACGATAGCTAATGCTGCTCCCAAGGCTGCACCGGCAGATACGCCAATGATACCAGGCTCAGCCAGTGGGTTGCGAAATAGCCCCTGCATGACGGCACCGCATAGTGCGAGAATGGCACCAATTAGCATGCATAGTATGGTTCTTGGCAGTCGAATTTCTTGGATCACCAAGTTGATGTGAGGTGCTAAGTCATTGTTTGGTTGAATTAAGCTTGTGGCGCTGTCCGCTAAGCTAATGTTCATTGGCCCAACAGTAATCGAGTACAGCGCGACAAAAACTAGGGTAGCACCTAGGCCTAACATCGATGTTTTCAGTGGGACGGATCGTAACAACATAAAGGGCCTCAATATCTATCTCTAACTTTAATCCCCTTTACTAACAACGTGAGTCTGTGGTGAGGGGGAGTGGATTAGCGATAGCAGAAATAGGGTGGTCGAGTTATAGCGGGTAAATAAGTGCGTTTAAACGCTTGGCTTCAGAGAGACTTTCTAGGCCAAGCCCACCAACCAAAGCACTGCCATTCACGGTGATGATTTGCTTGTTCATACCTGCAGGGGTTGCCGCTAACATGGGTAATGATTTAAGAATCGCATCAGCGCCGCCCATTTTTTGGTAACTACGGCCACTCACTAAAATGACATCAGGTTGCATCTCGACAAGCGATTCCATTGATAATGGTTTGTAAGATGTAAGGCTTTGAGCGGCTGGGTTGATACCGCCAGCCAACTCAATGATCGCATTTGGTGATGTTTCACCGCCAGCAACGTTCGCAGGGCGACCTTCGTGCAGCAATAGGAACAGTACTTTCTTGGCTTGGTTACTTGGTACTTGATTCGCTTTAAGTGCGGCAATCTTTTGATTCACATCGGCTTTAACTTGCTGTGAGTGATCTTCAGTGTGTGTGATCTTTGCGATTTGATCGATACGTTTTAGTAGTCCTTCAACGTTAGCCTCAGTGTTAACGATTTCGACATCGACGCCCGCAGATTTCAGTTGAGAGATCGCGTTGTCCGATCCCATCTCATCAGAACCAATCAGTGTGGTTGGCTCTAGAGCAAGCAAACCTTCAGCAGATAGGTTTCTGTGGTAGCCGATCTTAGGCAGTTTTTCAGATTGAGGGAAACGACTGGTCACATCAATGCCAACCAATTGTTCTTCTGCGCCAAGCGCTAAAACCAATTCTGTAACGGCGCTGCCAGCACTGATGATTCGTGGTTGTTCAATGTCGTTAGCCATCGCGGTTGGTGCGCTAAGAGCCAAGCTCATTGCTGCCAATGAAAAGAGAGAAGTCTTGGTCTTTAGTTTATTGAGCACGTTTAAGTTATTCATAATAAGTTCTTTATATCTTTTTGTATCGCGAAGAAACTCAGTGAGCAGTCCGTTCGCATGTGAGTTCTAATCAATGGAGATATTCAGGTCCGACTACTTGGTCTTAGTTACTAAGAGCCAAATCTTCTGAATATCGCGTGTCGCTCTAGCCATCGTCAGTGAGTAATTGAGTTGCAGGAATTCCATTCTCTTGAAGGAAAGACAGCAGTTTCACTAGGTTCTCCACGTTGGCGGCTTTATCCGCGCCAATGATGATCGGCTTTTTATCCGTTGAACCTGTCTCTTCGAGCAAGGCGATCTTGAAATTTTCCCAGTCAATGTATTCTTTTCCGTTGATAGCCCAGTAAGGTTCATGGTCTAAAATATTGACGCTAATCGAATCTTTGTGGACCTCTGAAACGTTTTTTACGTCCGAACTTGGTAGGTCAACTTCGAGTGATTCCAGCTTTACCGAAGCTGTAAGCAGTAGAAAAACCATCACAATAAAAATGATGTCGAGCAGAGGCGTTAAGTCTGGAGTTAGGCTCTGCGTATGGGATGAGTTTGGCGTTTTAATCATGCTTGGCTCACATTACCTACAGAGGCTTGGTTTGCAGACGCATGATTTACATCGCCAGACTGGTTTGTTTGAATAGACATGCCTTCTAGCCATACATTTACGTAATTCAGAGTGTGTTCTAGTTGAGCAAGCACTCGGTCAGCCCAAAGGCCCAATAGTTGTGCACCTGAAATAGCAGGCAGTGCGATCATTAAGCCAGCAGCGGTTGTTCTCATTGCCAATCCAAGACCGTCTGCTAGATCATTTGGTGTGATGCTGCCTGTTGTCGCGGCAACACCTTTGAACATTTCAATAAGGCCAAGTACCGTGCCAAGCAGCCCAATCAGTGGGCTAATCACGCCGATTAAGCCAAGCAGTCTTAGGCCTGCGTGCAATTGGTGGCGTTTTTCTTGTAGCCAGATCCCCGCAGCATCTTCACGTAACCCTTTTGAGAAAGAGTGGTGAGCAAGCAACATTGACACGCCCTTGTACAATAGCGGTCGTTTACCTGAAATCGACTGAGCAAGCGCTTCAATTTCTTGGCTGTTGGTTGGTGATATTTGGTTGAGCTCGCGGCGAATAGCGCGCTTGCCAACACCAATACTGAGCATGACTTGGAAGATTCGCTCAGCGATGATCATTGCCGTGAGTGCTGAACAGATAAGTAAAGGCCAAGTCATTAAGCCAAGTTGATCTTGTAAGTAACTGATTTGTTGCATGATTAATCCAACCTAAAACGAACAGGTATTTGCACACGGTGAGCGATTGCTCGGCCGTTGACAGTGTGAGGTGAGAACTTCCATTGTTTAATGGCTTCTAATGCGGCGTTATCGAGCATCAGTGCACCTGATGAATTTACTAATGCTTGTTTAACTTGTTTACCTTCAGCGTCTAGCCAGATCTCGTAAGTAGCTACACCCTCAATACCACGACGTCGTGCTTGGCGAGGGTAGTTTGGCGGTGTAGGGCGAGCAGCAAAGGATGGCTTCGTGACCAACACTGGCTCTTGGTTTGAGACGCCTTGGTTTACTTCCTGAGGCTGGTTGGCAGAATCTTCCATATTCTTATCGACTTTCTTGTCGGCTAACTTTTCAGGTTGTGGTGTTGATTCTGTTTTTGGTCGTTCTTTCTTCACGACCTTTTTCTCAGTCACATGTTTCTTTTGAACCGGTTTCTTCTCGATTTTCTTTTCAACGACCTTTTTTTCTACTTTCTTTGGCTGTGGCTTGTTGGTGATCGCCTTTTTCTTAGGTGTTGGTTTAGCTTGCTTGGGTTCAGCGGCTTTTGGCTCCGCTGGTTTATGCTCAGCCTTTGAAACAGGTTCTTTGATTGGTTCTGGTTCAACCGGTTCGGTGACGGTTTTTTGTTGAGCTTGAGAAGGCATGCTCTTTGGAGTGAAGTTGATCGATACCGTGTTCGATTGGCTACCTGCAGGCATCGCAAATACTTTGGATTCTTGAGCGACAAACAATAGTGCCGCATGAATCACTAACGATGCGCCGCCTGCAATAACATACCTAGGAACGTTCACTTTCAATCCTTTACCAAATCTAAATTCTGTAGCAGATTATTGCTTAGAATCTAAATAAGATCAATTATCAATTGCATTATCATTTACGCCTATTTATGATTCTCTGAGTTTTTAGCGAATAGTCTTCCAGACTTTGCTATGTAAGTGTTTAGAGAGATTATATGAGTCTTAATATTTATAAATTTGACGAATCAATCTTGGGCGTTTCTAGCCCTGATCCGCTTCGTTTTGCGTTTGCCAAAAAGCATTCTGCACACGCCGGAGGAAGCTCAATTCTGGTTGAACCGAGCAAGAAGTTGGAGCTCTTTGATGAGTTGATGCTGAGTGAAGGGAAAAAACAGGATAAGCGTTGCTTGTATATCCATATTCCTTTTTGTCGAGTGCGTTGTACTTTCTGTAATTTTTTCCAAAATGCGGCAAGTCGCAAATTGGTAGACGAGTATTTCGATGCATTGATGGTCGAGCTCAAGCAAAAAGCCAACACACCATGGGCTCAGTCTGGATTGTTTCATGCCGTTTATATCGGTGGGGGAACACCAACCGCTCTGTCGCCTAAACAAGTCGAGCTATTAGGTAAGGCTATTCGCCAACACTTCCCTCTAGCAAACAATGTGGAAATGACCTTAGAAGGGCGCATCAACCGATTCGGCGATGATATGTTCGACAGTGCACTTGAAGGTGGCTTCAACCGTTTCTCATTTGGTATTCAGAGCTTCAATACTAAAGTACGACGTAGCGCGAAACGTTTAGATGACCGTGAAGTGGTTCTAGAACGTATCAGCTTTTTAAGTCGTACTGAGCAAGCACCGATCGTTCTTGACCTACTGTATGGATTACCTTATCAGTCGATGGATGTGTTCCAACAAGACCTAGAAGACTACATGTCGACGGGCGCACACGGCATTGACCTTTACCAACTGATTGTTGGGGGCAGTGCCCCTATGCTTAACCTCGTTGAGAAAGGAAAGATCCCGCCACCAGCCAACACACCCGACAAAGCAAGCATGTATTTAGCGGGCGTTGAGTTTATGGCTAAGCACAAAATTAAACAGCTGAGCGTGAATCACTGGACTCGCGATAACCGAGAACGCAGCATTTACAACAGCTTAGCGAAAACTTATGCCGAAGTGCTTCCGGTTGGTTGTGGTGCTGGTGGCAACATTGGCGGCCATGGTGTGATGCAACATCGAACTTTAGATAGCTACATGGAGTCTATTAAGCAAGGCCAATTACCTATTGCCATGATGACTAAGCAGAGTGCTTTGGAACCGATGTTCTCAACGTTAAAGGCAGGTTTCGATTCTGGTGTTGTTAGACGAAGTACGCTACCAAGCTTTATGGGACAAGAGACATTCGACTATTTAAAACCGCTGTTCGAACACTGGGAACAGAATGGTTTAGTTGAGCTATCTGAAGACTACCTGACTCTCACAATCGCTGGCAGCTTCTGGGCAGTAAGCCTAGCTCAGAGTGTTATTAAAGTACTTAACGCTGAGTATCAAGCGATGCACCCAGCGCCGAAAGCATCAGTTTCGGGTGTTCACCCGCATGCAAGCTTGAAGCACGCTTAATATCGAATTTTCATTTTATAACTTACGTAATTACTTGTTTATACGGAAATATATCCAATGACAGATACAACATTAGAAGTAACCGAAACTCTAGAGCAACGTGTCGCGCACATCCTAGAGGAAGAACCAAAACTGCTGCCAACTGCAATTGCAGAGAAGCTTGGCGTTTCAGAGGTTGAGGTAGTCGCTGCTTTTCCAAACGACATGGCAGTGATGCTAGATGGCAGCCGTGCTCAAGAAATCTTGGAAGGCTTAGTGGGTTGGGGACCAGTGACCACGATCGTACACTCATTTGGCTCAATCTTCGAAGTAAAAGCGCCGTTCCCGAAAGGCAAAGTAGCGCGTGGTTACTACAACCTTATGGGCAAAGAAGGCGAGCTTCATGGTCACCTGAAACTCGACAACATCAAGCAGATCGGTTTGGTGAGCAAAGCGTTCATGGGTCGTGAAAGTCATTACTTCGGTTTCTTCAGTGAAACGGGCGAGAACATTTTCAAGATTTACCTAGGCCGCAATGAAAAACGAGAGCTTATTGCTGACCAAGTAGAACGCTTCAAAGCACTAAAAGAACAAGCTTAAAAAGAATCAGCAGTAATAGTTAATAAGACATCAATGCTCGAGGATCGTTTAGTTTGCTAATGATCGCTCAACCTCGGGCAAACATAATAAATCAGAGAAAGCGAAGTAAGGAACTACCCATGGAACAGCAAGTAAAACAAGAACGTCTACAAGGTCGCCTAGGTCCAGAAATTAAAGAGTTTCGCCAAGAGCGCCGTACCCTTCAACTGGCAACGGTTGATGAAGAGGGCCGCCCGAACGTGAGCTACGCGCCCTTCGTTCAAAACCAAGAAGGTTACTTTGTTCTAATTTCTGATATTGCTCGTCACGCTCGTAACTTGAAAGAGAACCCACAAGTTTCTTTGATGATGATTGAAGATGAAGAGAGCTCAAAGCAGCTTTACGCACGTAAGCGTTTAACGTTTGATGCACAAGCGAGTGTTGTCGAGCGTGAAACAGAACTTTGGACTCAAGTGATTGGCCAGATGCAAGAGCGTTTCGGTGAGATCATCGATGGTTTGAGCCAGCTTCAAGATTTCTCTCTGTTCAATCTTAAAGCAGAGAACGGCTTGTTCGTTAAAGGCTTTGGTCAGGCATACCAAGTATCGGGTGACGATCTAGTAGATTTCGTTCACTTGCAAGAAGGCCACAAAAAAGTATCTAACGAGTAACCTTATGTAACTGGTTATTTAAGAAGCCCTCCAATGTGAGCAATGTAGATCAGATAAGGATCGGTTGACCGATCCTTCTTCTGAGAGATAAT
>NZ_JAEFCE010000101.1:0-8089 GCF_016406055.1 Vibrio sp. IB15 | reverse complement strand
CTTCTTGAAGATAAAAGCGGCTTTCCCCGGAAAGCCGCGATGAACCTTTTTATTTTGGCATCGGTAATACTCAAGAGCATAACGGCCTAGTAGTCGTCATCCTCGAGAGGGAAGAATGACTGAGTCCGGGAGCTCTGGTTGAAGGTGATTACCAGTCAACGCCTTGTAGCGCTTTAACACCAGATTCAAATGCGTGTTTTACGTTACGTACCTCTGATACGGTGTCTGCCATTTCAGTTAGTGTGCGGTGTGCACCACGGCCTGTAATGATCACTGATTGCATCTTCGGACGGTTGTTAAGCGCATCAACTACTTCATCTAGCTCAATGTAACCGTAGCTCACCATGTAAGTCAGCTCATCAAATAGAATCACATCAATCGACTCGTCAGCCAGCATGCGTTTACACTCTGTCCATACGCGTTGTGCCGCTTCGATATCTTGCGCTTTGTTTTGCGTTTCCCAGGTAAAACCAGTGCCCATCACCTGAAATTCAACATCTAGCTTTTGCAGGACATTCTTTTCGCCGTTATCCCAAGTGCCTTTAACAAACTGAGCAACCGCACATTTCTTACCGTGGCCTACTGCGCGAGTTATGGTACCAAAGCCTGAGGTCGATTTGCCTTTACCATTACCAGTGATGACCAGTAACAGGCCTTTTACTTCTTGAGCTGCAGCGACACGAGCATCGACTTGTTCTTTTACTTTCTGTTGTCTTGCTTTATGACGTTGTTCTTTGTTGTCTTCAGTCGACATAACAAATCCTTTTAAGTTGTGATTGCGCCTATCATAGCCTAACTTAACGATAGCAAAAACCATCGGAAGAACAGGTGATTACGGATGAAAAAGATACTCGTGGTTTGCATGGGGAATATTTGTCGCTCGCCAACGGGTGAAGCGGTATTACGAAAGAAGGCGAAGCAGTTCAATATTGATGTTCTAGTCGACTCTGCGGGGACGATTGGCTTCCATCAAGGCAGTCCGCCGGATTCACGCTCCAAAGCGGCAGGAGAGAAGCGGGGCTATAGCTTTAAAGGCATTACTTCACGAAAAGTCGTCGCAAATGATTTTGAAGAGTTTGACCTAATACTCGCAGCAGATAGAGCTAACTTGACTGACTTAATGAGCCAATGTCCGGCACACTTGCAATACAAACTGGCGTTGTTTTTGAGTTTCGGTGACTCGCAGTATCAAGAAGTTCCTGATCCGTATTATGGAGAGGGTGATGGGTTCGAACTGGTTTTGGACTTAATCGAAGAATCTAGTGAAGCGATATTAAGGTCGATTTGATATCGAGGGTATAAAGCAGTAGAACGCTTGCACGCGAAGTATAAAAAAGGCCGACATTGAATGTCGGCCTTTCTATATCTAACGTAAAGTGATGTTTAAGATTACTTAGACATTACTTTGTAGATTGGATCTTCTGCTACGTTTGCTTCTACTAAGCTACCTGCTTTGTGCAGCATAGCAACACAGTCTTGGCTTAGGTGACGAAGGTGCAGCGTTTTACCTTGTGCTGCGTAACGCTCAGCAATGGTATCAATTGCTTCAATAGCAGAGTGGTCGGTTACGCGAGAGTTCGCGAAATCAACGATAACGTCTTGTGGATCTTCATGTGCGTCAAATAACTCAAGGAAGTTCGCTGTTGAACCGAAGAAGATTGGACCGTTTACTTTGTACTCTTTTGAACCCGCTTCGTTGATGCAAGTATCCGCGTAGATGTGCTTAGCATGCTGCCATGCAAACATCAGTGCAGATGCAATAACACCCACAAATACAGCAACCGCTAGGTCAGTCATTACTGTCACAACCGTAACAAGAACGATAACGAAGAAGTCTTGCTTAGGTACGCGACGTGCAAGCTTGAAGGTTGCCCATTCGAATGTACCAATAACAACCATGAACATCACACCAACTAGCGCCGCTAGCGGGATCATTTCGATAAGTGCTGAACCGAATAGGATGAACATTAGCAATGCCACAGCAGCAACGATGCCCGATAGACGACCACGGCCACCAGAGTTTACGTTGATCATTGACTGACCAATCATTGCACAACCACCCATCGCGCCAAATACTGAACACGTCACGTTAGCCATACCTTGACCAACACATTCACGGTTAGATTGACCACGAGTGTTTGTCATCTCGTCTAGTACTGTTAGCGTTAGTAGCGATTCGATTAGACCAATCGCTGCAAGGATCACTGCGTAAGGTAGGATGATGTATAGCGTTTCTAGGTTAAACGGTACTGCTGGAATAGAGAAGGTCGGTAGAGAACCCGCCAGCGTTGCTGCTTCGTCACCAGACATAGTACGTAGGAAATCAACAACTGTACGAGTTTCAAGATCAAGACCTACAACCAATGCCGTTACAGTTACGATAGCAACCAATGAAGATGGTACTGCTGTCGTCAGTTTTGGTAGGAAGTGGATGATCGCCATAGTTAGTGCCACTAGGCCTAACATCAGAGTCATCTGGTCGCTTGGTAGCCAAGTTAATGCACCTGTTAGATCCGGTGCTTTGAATTGACCAAGTTGAGCTAGGAAAATAACGATAGCTAAGCCGTTCACGAAACCAATCATTACTGGGTGTGGAACGATGCGGATAAATTTACCTAGCTTGAAGACACCTGCTGCAATTTGCAGTAGGCCAGCTAGCATAATTGCCGCGAATAGGTATTGAACACCATGAGTTGCAACTAGGCTTACCATTACAACAGCCATCGCGCCAGTCGCACCAGAAATCATGCCTGGGCGGCCACCGAAGATTGAAGTGATAAGACCTACGATGAATGCTGCGTACAGACCAACCATTGGGTCAACGCCAGCAACAAAGGCGAATGCTACAGCTTCAGGTACCAGAGCAAGTGCTACGGTAAGGCCTGACAGTACGTCATTCTTTACAGAGTGCTTAGAAAATTGTGGGAATTCGAACATGTGTGCTCAGCTATGCTTAAAATGGATTTACCGACACGAGTGTATTGCGTAGCTAAACAGTGATGAAAAAGAGCGGCAATAGCTAAGTGTCGAAAAGATAAGTGCGCGAATGCTACCCAAAATTGTGACTAAGTTCAAGGTAGAACCCAATTTTGAGTAATATATCTATTAATTTTTATTCGATTAGCAGATAAGAAAAAGGCTGCTTAAATAAGCAGCCTTTGATTCGATTTTCTAATGATTACTCAGTAGTAAAAACTAGTAGTTTGGCTTAGTCATGCCTGCACCAGCTTTGTTTGACGCGACCTGACTGCCTGCACCTTTTGGTACAAAACGTTCAGTGCGGAACGGTGCTGCAACCACTTCAATCTCTTTGATCTCTTGAGGACCAGGAGCTTTAGTCATTGGTGAGCCCGCTTGCTTTTTCGCAACCGTTGCTTTTGGCGTTTCTGCTTTTGCAACAGGCGCTTCTTCAACTTTCACTTCAGCTTTCGGTGCTTCAACTACTTTTGCTGGTTCAACTACAGCCGCTTCAGCTTCAACTGCTGGTGCTTCAGCAACTGCTTCCTCAGCTTTCACAGTCTCCACTGGTGCTTCAACGACTGGAGTTTCAACGACAGGTGCCTCAACTTTCGCTTCGACAACCACTGGAGCTTCTTCAACAACAGCAGGAGCTTCAGTTACTTTAGCTTCAACAACTGGTGCTTGAGTTACTGCAGTCTCTTCACGGCGGATAATCACTTTACCCATTGCCAGTTCAGGACATGCAAAACCGCCAGCCATTACAACGCTGCTTTGTGGAGCTGCCTCTTGAGCGACATTTTGCTCTTGAGTATTAACCACTGTTTGCGTTTCAACTGCTACTTCTGCCACTTCAGGTTTTGCCTGTTTGTGGTGAGGTTTCGGAATGAAGCGAGGCATCACTTTACCCATAGCCATCTCTGGAGAAGCTACACCACCTTTACGCAGGCGGAATGGGTTAGGGCGACGATCACGACCGCGACGACGACGTTGACCACTTGCACGTAGGTGACGTGGAGAACGACGGTTACGACGTTGTTTCGGTTCTTCCTGTTCAGACCGCTCGCCATTTGCTTGAGTTGCTTCAACTTGCTGCTCTTGCGCTACTGATTTGTTTTTCGCTGCTGCTTGCTCTTTAGAAACAGATGGTGCTTTTTGTTCCTTAGTTGAGTTTTCAGCAGCGTCTGCTTGAGCTTGCTGGTCTTTAACACGAACTTGCTTGTTCAGCTTACGACGTTGGCGACGCTCTTTGATCTTAGCAGCTTTCGCTTCAGGCTTAGCCTTTGGCGCATCTGACTTACCAGCTTGTGCGTCTGCCGCTAGCTGTAGGCCTTCTTCTGCTAATTTAGATGGTGCTTGCTCTTCGCGTTGCTTCTGCTCGTCACGCTGCTTGTTGCGGCGATCTTGCTTAGGCTTACGAGGTTGACGATTTTGCTGTGGAGCTGCATCTTTCTGCTCTTCAGACTTCTCATCACGTGCAGGCTTGCGACGGCGTTTGTTGTCACGGTTATCGTTACGGTTGTCACCACGCTCACCACGTTGGTTACGGCGGCGGTTATCGTTACGGTCACGGCGTTGACGGTTGCCATTGCGGTTGTTTTTAGGCTTCTCTTCAGTTTGTTTCTCTTCTTGCTTCTCTTCTTGAGTTGAAGAGCCAAATAGGAAACTACCGATAGCCTTAAAGAAGCGACCAATTAGGCCTGATTCTTGTGCTACTGGTTCAGCTTTCTTCTCTTGTGCCGCTTTTGGTGCTGGCGCTGGAGTCGGTGCTGATTGAGCTGGAGCAGCGAAGCCTTTCAGAGCTGGCTCTTCGATCTTCTTAGGGCGAATTGCTTGTTCTGCAGGTTCTTTGCTTTCTGCTTCTTTCAGAGCATCTAGCTTCTTAGGAAGTAGGTAAGAAAGTAGATCGAACTCTTCGCCTTCACGAACACGGATAACCTCAAAGTGCGGTGTTTCCATGTCAGAGTTAGGAACAACAGTGATCTTAACTTCTTGGTTCTTCTCGATGTGGTTTACTGAGCGACGTTTTTCGTTCAGAAGGTAAGACGCGATAGGAACAGGCACAACAGCAAGTACTTGTGCTGTGTTGTCTTTCAGAGCTTCTTCTTCAATCAAACGTAGAACAGACAGTGCTAGAGATTCGTTATCACGAACAACACCAGTACCTGTACAACGAGGACAAATGTGGTGGCTTGCTTCTGCTAGTGATGGGCTCAAACGTTGACGAGACATCTCTAGAAGACCAAAGCGAGAAATTCGGCCAATTTGTACACGAGCACGGTCTAGACGAACGGCATCACGTAGGCGGCTTTCAACTTCGCGTTGGTGGCGAACCGGAGTCATATCGATAAAGTCGATAACAACAAGACCACCTAGGTCACGTAGACGTAATTGACGTGCAATTTCATCGGCTGCTTCTAGGTTAGTGTTAAGTGCTGTCTCTTCGATATCACCGCCCTTTGTTGCACGAGCTGAGTTGATATCGATAGAAGTTAGCGCTTCTGTTGGATCGATTACGATAGAACCACCAGAAGGAAGGCGAACTTCACGTTGGAAAGCCGATTCGATCTGGCTTTCAATCTGGTAGTGACTGAATAGTGGTACTTCACCATCGTACTTCTTAACGCGATTCATGAAATCTGGGCGTATTAGTTGAATGTGCGCTTGAGCACGTTCAAAAATAGTGTTGCTGTCGATTAGAATCTCGCCGATGTCACGACGTAGGTAGTCACGAATTGCGCGAACAATAACGTTACTTTCTTGGTGAATTAGGAAAGGAGCTGCATTTGAATCAGAAGCTTGCTTGATAGCGCCCCAGTGATTCAATAGAACATTTAGGTCCCACTCTAGCTCTTCTGCGCTTTTGCCAACGCCCGCTGTACGCACGATTAAGCCCATACCTTGAGGAAGCTCAAGAGTGCTCAATGCTGCTTTCAGTTGGGTGCGTTCGTCACCTTCGATACGACGAGAAATACCGCCTGCACGAGGGTTGTTTGGCATAAGAACTAAGTAACTACCTGCCAAAGAGATGAAAGTTGTCAGTGCAGCACCTTTGCTACCACGTTCTTCTTTCTCTACTTGTACGATTACTTCTTGGCCTTCTTTTAGCACTTCTTTAATGCTAGGACGGCCTTGGTATGTATAACCTTCAGGGAAGTATTCGCGGGCAATTTCTTTAAGAGGGAGGAAACCGTGACGTTCTGCGCCGTAATCAACGAATGCCGCTTCTAGGCTTGGTTCAATACGGGTAATACGTCCTTTGTAGATATTCGCTTTCTTTGACTCATGACCTGGACTTTCGATATCTAGATCGAATAGTCGCTGGCCGTCAACCAAAGCGACACGCAACTCTTCTTTTTGAGTTGCGTTAATTAACATTCTTTTCATTTAGAAATACTCGTTGTCTTTTCTTATTTTCATCATTGTTCTTATCGCTTTATTTCGTTTCTCATGGTGCCAGATCCCATGGCTTTATCGGTGCAGCCTCCCGGCTGGAGAGGGATGCTCTGGGGCACGTCAGTCATCATAGGGAGTTAGCCTATGATCCGCGATGTGGCGGTGAATACTCAACATGAGCGTACGTGAGTAGAGCGATAAGGGGACTCAGTTGACTGTGTCTTACGCCAATTGCAGCACTGTCTAATCTGAGTTATCTACTCATTTACTTGCTTATGAACGACTGTCTGTTTAAATTTTAGTCAAACCGTTGGTAGCAGCTGTGAACTATAGCAGTGGTCGGTAAACACAGCAATCTGCTTTGTCGGAATGCTGTAAAAAAAACAGTTTTTGTTTGTGTTTTGATAGCTCTAACTCACTGTCTATAAATAATTTATCAATTGATATTTTAATTTGCAGGAATCTTGGTGCTTTTTTGTTCGAAGAATCAAAGAAATATAGAACTTTAGCGACCATTTGGTGGTAGATGATCAAGAATTAAGAGTAAATTAGTTCAGAATAGACCTAAGAAAATCTCAATTATCAAAAGTGACAGTGATACAATAGCGCAATGAGCGAAATTAGAACCCAAGTCCAATTTGTCGATATTGACGAAGATATGGCTGGTCAGCGTATTGATAACTTCTTACGCAACCAATTAAAAAACATCCCGAAAAGCATGATTTACCGAATCGTGCGTAAAGGCGAAGTCCGCGTAAACAAAAAACGCATCAAGGCTGAGTACAAACTAAAAGCTGGTGATTTAGTTCGTATCCCGCCAGTTACCATTGAAGAGAAAGTCGAAGAGAACGTGCCAAGCACGAAACTCAACAAGGTTTCAGAATTGGAACAGTGCATCATTTATGAAGATGATCACATTCTGATTCTAAATAAACCATCGGGCACTGCCGTTCATGGCGGTAGTGGACTTAAGTTTGGCGCAATTGAAGCATTGCGTGCACTTCGTCCTGAAGCTCGCTTTCTCGAGTTAGTGCACCGTATCGATAGAGATACGTCTGGCATCTTGCTTGTTGCTAAGAAGCGCTCGGCGCTAAGACATCTTCAAGCGCAATTCCGTGAAAAAACGGTTCAAAAATACTATTTCGCTTTAGTGATGGGCGAGTGGAAGAACAGCTGTAAGGTGGTGAACGCGCCTCTGCTGAAAAATGAAGTAAACAGTATCGTTCGTGTTAACCCGAATGGTAAAGCCTCGGAAACCCGTTTTAAGGTTTTAGAGAAGTTCAAAGATGCGACACTGATTCAAGCGAGCCCGATTACCGGTCGAACGCACCAAATTCGTGTACACACTCAATATACGGGCCACCCAATAGCATGGGATGACCGATATGGTGATCGTCGTTTTGATGCTTACACGGGAAAGGTTGGGTTGGATCGTTTGTTCCTACATGCAGCAAACATCAAGTTTACGCATCCGGGTAGCGAAGAGAAGATGGATATCTCAGCTCCGATGGAAGCGCGATTAGAAAAAGCGCTGACTGGTTTACGTAAGCTTTAAGAAGATACGAGATACGAGATACGAGATACGAAGGTATAGAGTGTCTCTAAATTTGTTCTTCAGTATCTATAATTGAGAAAGGTTGACGAATTTCGTCAACCTTTTTTGTTTGTGCTTGTTACAAGAGATCCCCAACTCGCTCAATGGTATGGACTCCCCACCTCAACTGACAGCGTCAGC
>NZ_JAEFCE010000100.1:0-8344 GCF_016406055.1 Vibrio sp. IB15 | reverse complement strand
ACCATATCACTTACTACCGTTTTTGTTTTTAGTTCCCGCTAATCCGCGATGAACCGAAAAAAAGCCTAGCTTCAACGCTAGGCTTATTTTATTCAGCAAGATAGACGGGAGAAAGACTACATCCCAACAAAGAAACTGATCACCAGCGCATTGATCAAATCGACAAAGAAACCACACACTAATGGCACCACGATAAAGGCTTGTGGACTTGCACCATAGCGGTGAGTCACGGCTGTCATGTTTACAATCGCTGTTGCAGTCGAGCCTAAAGTGATGCCTCCGAAGCCAGAACATATCACCACTGAGTCGTAGTTTCTTCCCATCAAGTAATAAACCACAAAGATGGTAAACAGCAGTGAAAGTAGAATCTGAATACTCATGATCACTGAGATGTAACCAAACAACCCATCAAGGTCCCAGATACGCAGCCCCATCAATGCCATGGTTAAGAACATGCCCAGACAGATATCAGAGATCATTGCCAACCCTTTACGACCTTGGGCAATTTTTTCTTGTGTGCGACCCTTCTTGAACAAAGCCCGACCAACGTTTCCGATTAAGATACCCGCAATTAAACAGCTCACGAATAACGGCAGCTTTAGACCCATTGAGTCGATAACTTCACTCAAGCTGTAACCCAGCATGAGCGTCAGGTTTAAAATCAACCATGCCCACAGAACGCCGTAATGACTAAGCTCAATTTTTGTTTCACTCTCTTGGTAAGCACCAACGGTTACCTCTTCTTCATTCGAAGGGCTCACTTTATGTTTATTGAGAAGGTAGTTGGCAATCGGGCCACCAATGACACAGGCTGCAATCAAACCCACCGTGTTGGACGCTACACCAAGCTCCAGCGCGTTAGAAATACCAAACTCTTCCACAAACATTGGCGCCCAAGCTAGAGTTGTACCAACACCGCCAATCAAGCTAATTGAGCCTGACAACAAGCCCGCTTTCGCATCCATACCAAAACCCGATGCGACAGCCATACCCACCACGTTTTGAAGAACAATAAAAGTCGACGCGAGACAGAGCAGGATAAACAGCGGCCGCCCACCTTTTACCAGCGTCTTGATGTCCGCTTGTAGCCCAATACCAGCAAAAAAGTAGAGAAGCAGAAAGTCTCTGACATCGAGGCTAAAAGTGATCTGGATTTCAAAGAGATAGTAAAGCGCAGCGACGGTAGCGGCACAAACAAAGCCACCAATAACTGGCTCTGGTAGTGAATACTTCCTTAATACTTCAGAGCGCTCGATTAAGCCTTTACCAATAAACAGTAATGAGATCGCTATAGTAAAGGAGAGCATTGGAGAAACGAGGGTTTCTGTCATGATGCGATAGATTCCTAAGAGTTAAGGTTATTCATAATGTTGCTTACTCTTAATCTTGTAGATCCACAGCGATAAATCAAGCGTTTATCGGTGACATCAATCGCTAATCTGGATCAAAATGCTTTAACATAAACAGTGGGAGTGACGAACACAAAAAGGATTTGAGAAAGGAATGTTTCGAAAAGAAGAAGGGGATAAAAATTTGGGCACCCAAAAACGAGAAAACCCCAGCATTTCTGCTGGGGTTTAGAATAGTGGTGGAAGGATGGGGATTTGAACCCCAGATACGCTATAAACGTATACTCGCTTTCCAGGCGAGCGCCTTAAGCCACTCAGCCATCCTTCCACAAATTGTGTTGAGCTCGTCACTCAACGAGGCGCTACTTTATTGATTCTGCTTGCTTTGGTCAAGGGGCATTATCAAAAAAAGTGCCTTTTTAAGTTTGTTCGATTACAAATTAACTCATTAGATCAAAAACAAACCAAATTTCATTCTTTCGCTGCACTTACGCTTGTTGTTTTTCTTAAGCTTGTTGATAGTAGCCTGGAACTCTAAACCACTTACGGCACATATCTAAGAAGTAACCGTACAATACGCCCATACCACAAGAGATCACCGCGTTACTGGTTACCGCAGTCACGATCTGGTCGCTTGAAGCACCAACAGCTAACAAAATACCAGCATACACTGGGGACTGGAATAATACATAAGCCATAAGGTCTGACAGGTTTTTCATCAACGAGCTTTGTGAAAGCTTTGCACCATTACGCAAGAACCAATCACGGAACACGCCATAAGGCCATGCAATGGCAATATTTACCGGAATCGACAGCGTTCGAGAAGCAAGAGATTGCTCGAACGTCATACCAGAGATGAACACTTCTACGATCATGCCGGAGATAAAACAGAAAACTACCATAGCAAATGTATCCGCCGCTGCGTTACGAATACAAAATGGACCACGAGACTTCATTGAGCGTTAAACCTAAAATATATCACTACCTATTTAGTGATTTAGCAACATATAAACAAGGCACTTTCGCACCCCACCAGATAATGTCGCTATTAAAACACAAGATTAGTAGTCATACATTTCAAATTAAAAATAAAGTTGTAAATTAACAACCAAAAACCATTTAAAAACCAGTCACTTCAACCAGGAAATTACATAAAGGTCAAAATACAGGCGATTCGCCATTAACTTTCCGTAATTAAACAACTATGCCATGGGAAGGTTCACGGTAATTATGTTGATAACATCTTGAGTCGGCGGAGCGCCCAAAGAAACCTGTTCTAACGCTTTATCGACTTGAAAAGAAAGCTCAGCATTGTCCATAGGTTCGACATGCTTACGTAGGCTTTCTAACGCAGACTGAATCAGGTCTAGGTTATTGTCTTCCAACGCGACATAGAGTGTCACGAGTAGCTCTTCGGTATTGTCCTTGTTGCGCAGATCAGGTTTCGGTAGTGAGCGGCTTGGGCTCTTATTCTTATGAAAGTTCGCATCGTGACTGTTTAAGCTCAAAGGCTTAACTAAAGGCCCGCTCTCATTCTGGCTTTTGGTTTCATGATATTGATACAACTTATTAGAGTAACGGAACAGGGCATCATCAAGTTCACGCTCATCAATCGGCTTAGCGATAATATAATCTACTCCAGCCCCAAGCATACGCTCACGAGTCTCTTTGAAGACATCAGCCGTACAACCAAATATCAATACTGAAGACACTTCACCAATTAACGCTCGAATGGCTGTTGTTGATTCTACGCCGTCCATGACTGGCATGTGGTTATCCATCAACACGAGGTCAAATCGTTCAGCAACTAGCGCCTGTATCGCCAGTTCACCATTTTCAACGCTCTTGCAAGTAAAGCCCTTGCTATTCATAAAGGTCTCAATGATTACCGTGTTGGTTCGATTGTCTTCAACGATCAGCACCTTCAAACCAGAATAATCTAACTTCTTGTGTGGCAGGCTCTCTATTTCACCAGGCTGACAAGGTTGAATTTTCAAACGTACATCAAAGCTAGTGCCTATCCCCTCCTCACTGGTGACGGTAATGTTGCCATCCATAAGCTGAGTGATTTTCTTTACAATCGCTAACCCAAGGCCTGTACCACCAAAACGTCTTGTCGTCGAAGACTCTGCTTGTTCAAACGGTTTAAAAATACGCTTTTGCGCCTCTTTCGGTATACCGATGCCGGTATCACGAACTCGAATGCTGAGGTAAGTATCGCTGCCTTCGACTACCTCTTTAAGGTAAACCTCAACAAAACCGCGCGAGGTGAACTTCACTGCGTTATTTAAGAGGTTAAATAGAATTTGACGCAAGCGTGCTTTGTCGGAGAAATACCAGCGACCGGAAGGCACTTCTGAATACACCTTAAATTGGAGCCCTTTTTCAGAAGACAATGTGTAGTAAACACTGTTGATACTGCCGATGATCGAATCCAGTGGGAAGCGCGTCTCATCAAGGTCTAACCTACCCTGCTCAATCTTAGAGAAATCCAAGATTTCATTCAGCAAGGTCATCATGTGATCGCCTGATTCATACAGACTCTTGAGGTGCTTCTCTTGCTCAGCATTAAGCGGGGTTTTTAATAGAATTTGCGCGGTTCCCAAAACACCATTCATCGGGGTACGAATTTCGTGTGACAGGGTCGCAAGGAAAGCAGTCTTTGCATTGGTTGATGCTTGCGCTTTCACTTTTTCGGCTTCGAGATATACCGTCTTCTCATTGAAGGTTTTGATCAGGTGACCGATCTCATCATGACTTGAGTAATCAACGTCAATCACCTCACCGGCTTTTGAACTGTTGACCTGAGTGGCGATGTTGGTGATTGGAGTGATTAAATAACGGTTAAGTAAGTAGTAACCCGCCATCACACAGAGTAGCAACAAGGGCACAATACCACCCTCGATACTCATCACCTGACGAAACACTTCGTCTGCTACCCGCGATTTAGAGTTAACAACATCAACTTGCCAGCCAAACTCACCGAATTGATTGCTACTGATGTAGATCCCTTCGACAAGGTTAAAGTTATGAGAAACTAGCACTTGGTTGAGCTTATCTCTCAAGGTAATACCAAGGTTATACTCTTCTGCGTGATTCTTGATAAAACCCAGTAACTCTTCCAAAGAGAGATCCACCGTCGCGATACCTGCAAAGGTGCCATCGTAGTAATACGGCGAAGACGCTGTGATCATTCGAACGTGCGTGTAAGGATCGATATAGACATCACTCCATGAGATGGTTCCTTGCGGTTCATCGACCACCGAGGTATACCAATACTCTTCGTGATAAGGGGCATTTTTAGGGTTGTTGTAAGAAAACAGCTGATCGATGGTTCCGTCGTCAGCTTTGTTAAAGAAATAACTGTTTAAGAGCTTGTCGGAATCTAACGCATAAGGTTCTGGCCAAATGCCAGCACTGACAATGGTGTCGTCACTCGCGGCTAACATCGACTTAAACAGAGGGATAACATCTTCGCCTTTACGCTGCGCCTGAGCAAAACCAACTAGACTATCAACAAAACCTTGAGAGCTGCTGAGTGGCTCTGTAATCAACGAAGACAGTAATTGCGTACGTAAGTCGAGGTTCTGTTGCAGTTTGGCGCGCACAGGAGATTCTACGACGTAATACGTGACGCTACCGACAATAGCGATAAACATTGCAAGGTATAACCCAAGCGCTACCATGCTTTTTTTCTTTAAAGACGACCGTATCTGCATAATTCTTTTATTGTTTTCTTTTCTGTTAAACCTAGTGTTTATCCTCAACGACATCAAGCCTTTTTAGATTGAAGCTTGATTGGCACAAGTTCATTGGTACTATAAGCGCAAATATGTTCCCTTTTACGGTACCTCACTTTGACTTTACAAGATATTCTTGCGCTTCCAGAGTTGGAAGGAAAGCTAATCACAGAACACAAAACCATGGGCTTTGTCACTGCAATGGCTGCAGCGCCTAATGTGTTAACCCCGCATGAGTGGCTACCGTTCCTTTGGGGTGGCGAAGAAGTCGCTCCTTTCACTGATGGCGAGCAACTAGAAAGCTACATTGAAGTGATCATTGCGCTTTGGAACAAAACTCGTCCCGAACTAATCGAAGGCACTTGGGTTTGGCCTGAAGCTTGTCAATTGGACGAAGAGGAAGTGGTTAATACTGCTGCTCGTGATTTCTGTGAAGGCTTACTTCAAGGCTGGCAGATTGCTCGTGATGATTGGGAAACACTAATGCCTGAAGATAGCGAAGACAACGCTCTGGTTGGCGGCGTTCTACTTTCTCTTAGCATGCTTTACGATCCAGAAACCTCAATCGCAACCCTAGCCGAACAAGGTATCGAAGGCCTAGAGCAATTTGAAGAGATCTTCAATGCAGTTCCTATAATGCTTTGTGGTCTAACTCAGCGCGGTATTGCACTGGCTGAAGCTCAATAAAAGTATTCAACAGAAACTACGAAACAAACAGCAAAAGGCCTCATGATGAGGCCTTTTTTAATGCGAAAATGTCCAGTAACGCGAAACTCTCTAGTACACGAAAAGCGCTCACATCGAAAAGAGTTACGCCTTAAAAACCGTTCCAATCAAAGTCGTCGATACGCTCATCGGCAATATAGAACAACTTAGTACCGCTACTGACGACTTGATCCAATTCTGGGTTGAGCTCAATACCGTTTCCAGAGTCTATCGCAATCAACGTCGCTTGATACTTCTCTTTGAACACAGAGAAAATCGGCGCCACAGTCACAGGTTCAGCATCTTGAGGATAGTAAGTCGAATATTGCGTCATACCTCTCGTCGAGCTAAGCAGCTCTTGGTGCAGCGCACTGGATCCTGGATCGACCGCAGCTTTTGCGAGCATCTCCGCGCCTACCGCAGGAATACATTCAGAGTTCGGGCAATGTTTATGTAGCAGGTCACTCAATGCCTCATCTTTAAAGTAAACCAACAGATGCGCTTCTGGGTTTCGGTTAGCACAATAAAGTGCAGCAGATAAAGTAATATCATCTTCTGGGTTATCAATCAGAATACAGCTGGCTGATTCAATCCCCGTCTTTTCCATCTCTTTACCATCAGTGTAGCTATTCACTTTCACGAAACTGATCTCACCAGGGAGTGGGTTTTCAATGTCTGAACGCGTACATAACACGATTGGACGCCTACCCGTCTCTTCATGCTGGAGCATACGGATAAGGTGAATGGTTCTTTGCTCATTCCACCCCAACATTAAAATATGATTTTCCACTCGTACTCTCCTTTTTCCTAACAAGCCAGCTCGCCAATATTCAACACCTTCTGTGGCAACCTTACCGAGTAACGCAGCAAACAGACTAAGTCCACCCGGAATCACAAATAGAATGACAATCCATCGACCCGCTTCTGTCGTCGGTGATAAGTCGCCATACCCTACTGTCGAAGCGGTCACCACTAAGTAATACGCGAATGTAGTAAACGAACTGGTTAAGTCCGTCTCACCCACCAAATACAAACTCGACCATGAAATAAACACATAGCCTAGAAAAGTAAACAGTAGGTTTTTGCCGTTCAAAACAAAGATGTTTGCTTTGATCCAACGTTTGAGTTGCAACCAGATTATCATTCGAGCCTCAAATCCTTCGTTCTTACTTACATGCTAGAAAAAATACGCGATATCAACAAGATGAATCATCAGAAAAAAGATACATGCTCACAAGGTTGATATTAGCAGGCTATCTTTCGGTACAAAAAAACCAGCACTAAAGGCTGGTTTTTAAATTAGTCAGATAAGTAAGCCGCTTACGCGTTGCCTTTTACCTGCATGTTTAACTGCTCTGCGAAATCTAACATACGGTTCAATGGGATAAGCGATTTAACACGTAGCTCGTCAGAAACGAAGATTTCGTGTTGCTCACCGCCATTCTCAAGTGCGTTTTCAATTGCCTCAAGACCGTTCATTGCCATCCAAGGACAGTGTGCACAACTACGACAAGTTGCACCAGCACCCGCCGTTGGCGCTTCAATCAGCTCTTTTTCAGGAACCAGTTGTTGCATCTTGAAGAAGATGCCTTTGTCTGTCGCGACAATCATCTGTGGATGCGGCAGCTCTTTCGCTTTCTTGATTAGTTGGCTAGTAGAACCAACAGCATCAGCCAACTCTACAACACTTGCTGGAGATTCTGGGTGCACAAGAATTGCCGCTTCAGGGTATACCGACTTCATCTTTCTCAATGCATCTGCAGAGAACTCATCGTGAACGATACACTCACCTTGCCAAAGTAACATGTCAGCGCCGGTTTGATTCGCGATGTAAGAACCTAAGTGACGGTCAGGCCCCCAAATGATTGGCTTACCTTCAGCGTCTAGGCTCTCAACGATTTCCAAAGCAATGCTCGACGTAACCACCCAGTCTGCACGAGCTTTAACAGCCGCAGAAGTGTTTGCGTATACAACCACTGTGTGGTCAGGGTGAGCATCACAAAATTCTGTAAATTTATCAGCAGGACAGCCAAGGTCTAATGAACATTCAGCTTCAAGCGTTGGCATTAGAATGCGTTTTTCAGGAGTAAGGATCTTCGCAGACTCACCCATAAAGCGAACACCAGCGATGATCAAAGTGCTTGCTGAGTGACGGTTACCGAATTTAGCCATTTCTAATGAATCGCCAACGAAACCACCAGTTTCTTCTGCCAGCGCCTGAATTTCAGGATCTGTGTAGTAGTGTGCAATTAGAACTGCATCTTTTTCTTGAAGTAGTTTTTTGATGTTTGCGATGTGGGCCTGCTTCTGAGCGTCGCTCAGTGGAACTGGCTTAGGCGGAAACGGGTAAACTGTATCGATTTTATCTAGTATATGACTCATTGCTCTTGCTCTACGCAACTTCTTCCGAGAATCCGAGTATTCTACACAGGACAGGCATGAGGATCAAAAAGGATTGGTTGTAAGCAAGCACGATTGGGTATTGAAGCGGGTATAAAAAAGGTTCATCGCGGCTTTCCGGGGAAAGCCGCTTTTATCTTCAAGAAGAAG